>NZ_CDWWEW010000490.1:0-3198 GCF_977966315.1 Frankia sp. CeRuru1 | reverse complement strand
GGCGGCGTGCGGGGCGCGCTGGGGCGGCTGCTCGCCAGGGACGGCTGGACAGTGGTCACCGAGGGGCCGGCGGACATCGAGGTGCTGCACACCCGGTCCGGTGGATTCGTCGGCGCGGCCGACGGCGCGCTGACGCCGCTGCCGGCGGTCGGCGACGTCGCGGCCTGGTCGCGGGCGCGGGCCGCGGCGCCCGGCACCCCCGCGGCCCCGGCCGGCGGGAGCGAAGCGCGGGTGGCGCGGGCGGACCCGGTGGCGGTGGAGCGCGCGCTGCGGGGCCTCGTCGCCATCGGCCCCTATTTCGCGATAGCCGTCCGTGACGGTGCCGATCACGAGTGGACCTCGCAGCCCGAGGTTCCGCACGGCCCCACGGCCTCGACGGCAGGCGAGCTCTACCAGGCGGGTCCTCCGCTGGCCCGGGCGATCGACGCGCTCGCCGAGCGGCTGGGCACCGCGGAGCGGCGCGTCGCCGCGTCCACGCTGATTCTCGGCTACGCGGCCCGGCTCTGGTCGGTCAGCCTGGGCGCGCTCGCCCTCGGCGGTGTCGTGCCGGACCTGCGGGCCGACGACCTGTGGGTGGCCCCCGTCCCGGGCCAGCCGGTCAGGCTGGTCGTCGAACAGCCCGGTGGGTGGCTCCCGGACCCGGACGCCAGCCCGGACCAACTGGCCAGGCTGCTGGCAGGGACCGTGGTCGACGGGCATCTGGCCCGGCTGGTGGACGCGACCCACGCCGAGACGCGGACCGCCACCGGCCTGTTGTGGGGCAACGCGGCCTCAGCGCTCGTCGGCGCCGTCCGGGTGATCCTCGCCAGGTCCGGGAAGCCGCTTCCCGGCGCGGAGCCAGTCGGTCCGCTGGTCCGTGGCGACGTCGACCACATCGCGGCACACCTGCTCGGACTGGGGCCGCTGGCGGGCACAACCACGCACGCCACGACCACGACCGGCGGCCTCGACCTCGGTTCGGTCACCCGGACGAGCTGCTGCCTGTACTACCGGGTGCCCGGCGGCGGAACCTGCGGCGACTGCCCCCTCGCCGCCCGGCCCGTGGCGGCCGCGCGGGGCGGGGCTGCGGCGCCCGCCAGGGCGCGGGCCGGCTCCCCGCGCCCGACCACGTCCAAGGCCACACCAACGGAGGCGACATGACGGAGATATCCCTCGAGCCCCACCCGGACAGCGAACCCAGTGGATACCGGACGGTCGAGGAACTGGGTAACGGAACGCTGCACGTCTTCGCGCTGCCGACCGACACCGACACGCTGCTCGACATCGTGACGTCGCTGTTCACCGACCACTGGCGGCGCATCGTCTTCGGGGTCATCGTGCAGGGCGCCGCCTGGGAGATCGCCGCCCCCGCCCCGGCCAGGAAGATCTCGATGCTGGACGGCTACGCCACCGTCGACCTCGGCACCTGGCATTTCCACCTCTGTATCGGCGAGCACACCGCCAGCGGCCCCGAACTCGGCCGGATCCGCCGCGCCGCCCGCGTCGAGCTCTACCGCCGCCTCGACGCCGCCGGTGCGCCGGTCAGCTGGGGCCTGCGGATGTTCAACGGTATCGGCGAGCAGCTGATCACCGTCCTGCTGCCCAACCCGTTCCTCACCGAGGACCAGCGGCTGCGGGAGCGCCCGGACTTCGGTCAGCTCGACGTCTGGGACGAGCTGCGGGCCCGTCACCTCGGGCTGGAGCCCGACCCGCTCGACCGCACCGGCACCGGCTTCCGGCACGGCTGAGGGGCGGCTGTCAGCGGTTCTCCCCGCCAGCCGAGCGGCCTTCCCGAAGCATGCGCCCGAGCAGCACGACCTCGTCGACTTTCTGCCGCGCGGACGCCGTCCGGTCGACCGACCGCGGGTCGAGCCTGGTTTCCAGGTCAGGCGGCAGGTGCAGCAGCGAGCAGGACGTGCTTACCACGACCTGGCCCGCCAGCCCGAACAGCGTCGCGCAGGTCGACAGGGCCGCCCGCAGGTTGGTGCGTCGGACGGTGCTCCCGTCGACGACCCCGGCGACGACGGTGGCCGAGCCGAGGCCGCCTACAGCCGCCAGCGCCGCCAGGTTGCCCGGGCCCGCGACGAAGTCCAGGCCGATCGCCTCCACCCCGATGTCCGCCAGGGCGGGCAGGGCCGGCCCGATCTCCCCGAAGGAGGTCGCCACCAGGATCTTCGGCCGCCACGGGGCCGCGGCGAGCGTGAGGTAGGCCTGGCGCAGCGCGGTCAGCTCCTGCGCGGACAGGTCCCGGGTCAGCACCGGCTCGTCCAGCTGCACCCACGAGGCCCCCGCGTCGGCCAGCTGTCGCAGGAGTTCGCCGTAGGCGGCGACCAGGTCGCCGAGCAGGTCGAGGGGCGTGAACGCCGCCGCCTCGTCCGAGGCCTTGGCGAGCAGCAGGAAGGTGAGCGGGCCGACGAGGACCGGCCGGGTGGTCACCCCGATCGCCCTGGCCTCGGCGAACTCGCGCAACGGCTTGTCACCGGCCAGCCGGAACCGGGTGCCCTCGTCGAGCTCGGGGACGATGCAGAAGCAGTTGGTGGCGAACCACCTGGCCCTTTCCAGTGCGGGCACGCCGCCTGCGCCGCGCGCCATCGCGAAGTAGGAGCCGAGCTCGGCGGACCGGCCCCGCGCGCCCTCGCCGGTCGGCCAGTAGCGGGCGGGAACCGCGCCGAAGAGCACCGCGGTATCCAGCATGTGGTCGTAGTACGAGAACGTGTTCGACGGCACGGTGTCGAGCCCGGCGTCGGCGAGCTCGGCCCAGACCTCGGCGCGCAGGGCCGCCGCCGTGCGCTCCAGCTCCGCGGCGTCGATCCGCCCCGCCCAGTAGGCCTCGGTCGCGGTCGTCAGCTCGCGGTGCCGCCCGGTCCGGGGGTAGCCGAGAACGGTCGTCCGGACGGTGCCCGTCCCGCTGCCCACCCGGCTGCCGTTGGTCGTGAAAGCCGACATGGTTTCCTTCCCTCGGGAAACGCATCCGGCCCGCGGCCACATCGGTACGACGCTGACCCGACGGCGGTCAGCTCGTGGCCGACGCGGCATCGTCGACCTGCCGCGCGCAAGCGCGCCCATGGCCGCTCACTACGCCACCCGCCCGCCCCCCGTGGGGACACCGAACGCCCAACGCGCGTGCGGCGCGCCAGCCGAGAGAATTGCGTAGGCTGGTACCGAATAGACAGGGGTGATCGCGGAGAGTAAGCGCTCACGGAAAGTGCTGAGCGAGGG
>NZ_CDWWEW010000489.1:0-3200 GCF_977966315.1 Frankia sp. CeRuru1 | reverse complement strand
CCAGGCGGAGAAAGAGTTCAACCTGACCGTCGACCGCGCGCTGCGGAACCTCGGCCTTGACACCTACCTGCCGCAGCGGGACGCCGGCGAAGCCGCGCCGCTGATCCGGGCCGGCGCCGACGAACACACCGTCCGGGCTCGGCTGTTCACCGCCGACTGCACGGCCGTCGGCGCCTGCGAGGTGTTCCTGCTTGTCCTGGACGGCCGGGTGCCCGACGAAGGGGCCTGTTTCGAGCTCGGCCTCGCGTATGCGGCCGGCAAGACCTGCTTCGGGTTGCAGACCGACTCCCGCCGCTTCGGCGGTACCGACTCGAACAACCTGATGATCGACTACGCGTTGGGTGGTGGCATCAGCCACTCCCTCGACGAGCTCACCGTCACGCTGGCCGCGCACCTGCGTGACCGGCGGACGGACACCACCGCGGGCGGCTCGGGTCCCGCGGACTCCGAGCCCCGCACACCGACCGTAGGAGGACAGCCCGCATGAACCTCGGTATCAACCTGTGCTTCGCCGTCAAACGCCAGCTGGAACCGCAGCGGTGGGCCGAGTTCGTCCGCGCCGATCTCGGCCTGGACACGGTGCAGGTCACCTTCGACCTGCTTGACCCGTGGTGGCCGGAGCGGGAACGTGACCAGGTCGCCGGCCGCATTGCCGACGCTGCCGCCGCGTGGGATCTCGCCATCCACAGCGCCTACGTCGGCCTAGCGCACTACCTGCCCGGCGGGCTACTCGATCCCGACCCGCAGGCGCGGGCGGTCGCGCTGACCTGGTGGCGGCGGGCCTGCGACGTGACCGCGCTGCTCGGCGCCCATGCCGTGGGAGGGCCGCTGGGCACCTTGAGTGTTCAGGACGCCGCGGACCCGGACAGCCGGGCCCGGCGCTACGCCGGTCTGCTCGACTCGCTGGTGTTCGTCGCCGACCATGCCGCGGCGGTCGGTCTTGCCGAGTTCCTCGTCGAACCGACGCCGATCGCCCGCGAGATCCCGGCCACGGTCGACCAGGCCGACCAGCTGATACGCGACCTCGCCGGACGCACCGAGGTGCCGGTCGGTCTGACCCTCGACATCGGTCACACCGTCTACCAGCCGCTGTACGGCCCGGACAGCACACCAGCGGACTGGATCAGCCCGCTGGGCTCGGCGATCCGGCTGGTGCACCTCGACAACACCGACGGTCTGGGTGACCCGCACTGGGGCTGGCCCCACCCGCAGGGACGTGTGGATGTCGCCGAGGTCGGCGCGGCGCTGCGGGGCGCCGGGCTTGAAGAGGTGCCGGTGCTGCTGGAGGTCTATCCGCGGTTCGAGGACGATGACGACCAGGTCCGTCGGACGATCGCCAGCTCGGTCGCCTACTGCAAAGAACAGCTCGCCCGATGAGCACCACCCGCGCGGCCTCGTCGAGTGAGCCGCTGGCTGGTCTGCCGGATGGGCGGCTGCTGGTCGACGTGTCCGTCTGGTCGGCGGACCTGACGTGCCTGCGCGCCGAGATCGAGCGCGCCTCGCCCGTGGCCGACCTGTTTCACTTCGACGTCGGTGACAGCCAGTTCGTGCCCGACCTGCTGTTCTTCCCGGACCTGCTCGCCGCGCTGCGCCCGCTGACAACCGTCCCTTTCCACGCCCATCTCATGGTCCGCCGGCCCGCCCTGCTCGCCGTCCTGTTCGCGCAGGCCGGCGCCGACCTCATCACCGTCCACGCCGAAACCGGCGACGACGTCTACCCGGCCCTCGACACGATCCGCCAGCACGGGAAAGCCGCCGGCCTGGCGCTCACCCTCGACACCCCTGTCACGGCCGTCCGCCCCTACCTCGACGCGGTCGATGTCGTTGTCCTCGTCGGCACCCCGATCGGCACCCGAGGCACCGGACTTGCCCCGGCCGCGCTCGACCGCCTCCGAACCCTGCGCGGTCTCCTGCACGAGACTGGCCGCGACCAGGCCGTGAAGATCCTCGCCGACGGCGGCATCCGCGAGCCGACTGTCGGCCCGCTCGCCGACGCTGGTGCCGACGGCGTGGTCGCCGGCTCGCTGCTGTTCGGCAGCGACGACCTGGCCGCCACGGCCCGGTGGCTGCACCAGCACGTCCCGTCGCGGGCCACCGCCGAGCGCCCGCGGTGAGTGTCACGGTCGTCAGCGTGGACCTGTGGGGAACGTTGATCGGCTACGGCGACCGGGACGCCGAAGCCGCCTGGCGGGTCCGCGAGTTCCACCTGGCCCTGACTGCGTTCGGCCACGCCCTTCCCGCCGAGCACCTGGACACCACGGTCCGAGCGGTCCGCGCCGAGCTGCTCGACGAGCAGCGACAGCACGGTCGGCAGATCCCGGTCCCCGAGCAGGTCCGCACGATCGTCCGCCGGCTCGGCATCGACGCCGCCGACGACCTTGTCCAGGTGCTCACGGTCGCGCACACCCACGCCGTGTTGCGGGCCTGCCCCCAGCTGATCCCCGGCGCGCACGCCTGCCTCGCCGCGCTGTCCGCCGCCGGCTACCGCCTTGTCCTCGCCTCCAACACTCTGGCGACTCCCGGAGCCGTCACCCGGCAGATCCTCGACCGCCACCGGCTCACCGACCACTTCGACCGGCTGTTCTTCTCCAGCGAACTCGGTGTCGCCAAACCCCAGGCCGCGATGTTCCACGCCATCGCCGAGCAGACCGGCGCCCGCGTCGACCAGGTCGTGCACGTCGGCAACGACTGGCGCACCGACGTCCGCGGCGCCCTCGACGCGGGCTGCCGCGCGGTCTGGTTCAACCCCGGACGCAAGCCGTCGCGACCCGAAGCGCCCGACGCCGCACTGCTCGTCGACATCCCCGCGCTGGTCCAGCGACTCGCCCCCCAGAGCACGCCCACCGCGGCGCCCGAGGCGTCGGCCGCCGACGCCGGCCGGTGAGCCGCGGACCGGCCCTGACCGACGTTCGGACAGGAGACAACGCATGGACTCCCCTGCCGCACCACGCCCCGTAACCACCGCCACCACGACCGAGGACGATCTCCCCGCCAGCGTCGCGTCTCTCCTCGGCGCCGTCCCCGGTCCGCCCAGCCGCCGATTCCTGTCCCATCTCCTGTACGGCGACGCCGGTGCCAGCCGCCCCCGCACCGCCTTCGCCGACCGCCGTCAGGTCGAGAAGGCGCTGAAGGCCGGCGAGGACCCGCTGCTGTACGAGGCGTACCGGGACGTCGCACCCGCCCGGCATGGCTGGCGGGCC
>NZ_CDWWEW010000488.1:0-3209 GCF_977966315.1 Frankia sp. CeRuru1 | reverse complement strand
CCCGAAAGCCTCGGCGGTCTGCGCCTCGCCGGCGCCGTCCCGCTCGACCCCAAGCCGGCGACCCCGCCTCCCCCCGCCAGTAGCGCCGCCACGGCCGCGCCGGACGCCCGTCCCGGCGCGCCCGCCGGGCCCGTGGTCATCGACGTCACCGAGGCGAGCTTCGCCACCGACGTGGTCAGCCGGTCGATGCAGGTTCCCGTAGTGCTGGACTTCTGGGCCTCCTGGTGCGGCCCGTGCAAGCAGCTCAGCCCGATCCTGGAGAAGCTCGCCGCGGTGGACGGCGGCCGGTGGATCCTCGCCAAGATCGACGTCGATGCGAACCCGGGCCTCGCGCAGGCCGCCGGCGTGCAGGGCATCCCCGCGGTGAAGGCGGTGATCGGCGGGCGGATCATCGGGGAGTTCACCGGCGCCGTGCCCGAACGGGAGGTGCGGAGCTGGCTCGATCAGCTGCTCTCCCTGGTCGACGAGGCGATGGGCGGAGTCCCGGGCGCGGCAGCCGTGGGCGGTCCCGCCCGTGACCCACATGTGGCGGCGGCCGAGGCGGCGCTTGCCCGTGGCGACTTCGACACCGCGGTCGAGTCCTACCGCATCCGGCTCACCGAGGCGCCCGCGGATCCCGAGGCCCTGACCGGGCTCGCGCGGGCCGAACTGCTGCGCCGGGTGCGTGGGTACGATCCGGTGGACATCCGCAACCGGCTGGCGGCGAATCCGGACGACGTCGAGGCCGCGGTCGCCACGGCCGACCTGGGCATCGCGCAGGGAGCCGTGGCCGGGGCCCTCGCTGGTCTCGTCGAGGTTGTCCGCCGGACGGCGGGGCCGGAGCGGGAAAGGGCCCGAGCGCACCTCGTCGGGCTGTTCCAGGCGTTGGGTGACGAGGAGCCCGCGGTGGCCCCGGCCCGACGCTCCCTGGCAGCTGCCCTCTTCTGAGCGTACGGTAGTCGAGTTGTGGGGAGCCAGGCACGGTCCAGGGACCGCAGACCGTGCTCAGGTCCCCACATTCACTGGCCGGCAGAAACCCCGAAGGGCGTCCGGTGCGGGGAGAGCCAGATGGCCCCGAGGGGCGGCAGCGTCAGGGTTGCCGAGGCGTCGAGACCGTGATGCGGCTCCTCGACAGCCTGGACTGAGCCGAGATTGCCGATGTTGCCGCCGCCGTAGCGGTACCCGTCAGTGTTGAGTATCTCGCGCCAGCGGCCGGGGAACGGCAGCCCGATGCGGTAGCCCTCGTGCCCGATGCCGGCGAAGTTGGCGACGCAGGCCAGCACGCCGCCCGCCGGGTCCTCGCCCGACCAGCGCAGGAACGAGAAGACGTTGTTCTCCGCGTCGTTCGCGTCGATCCAGGAGAAGCCCGCCGGGTCGGCGTCGTGTTGGTACAGGGCCGGGATCGTCCGGTAGAGCCCGTTCAGGTCGCGCACGAGGTCCGCGACACCGGCGTGGGCGGGATCGTCCAGCAGAGGCCATTCGAGGGACGCAGACTCGTTCCACTCGTTGTCCTGGGCGAACTCGCAGCCCATGAAGAGCAGCTTCTTGCCGGGATGCGCCCACATGTAGGCGAGCAGCGCCCGCAGGTTCGCGAGCTGTGCCCAGCGGTCGCCGGGCATCTTGCGTAGCAGGGAACCTTTGCCGTGGACCACCTCGTCGTGGCTGAACGGCAGGATGAAGTTCTCCGAGTATGCGTACACCATCGAAAAGGTCATCTGATGGTGGTGGTACATGCGGTGGATCGGCAGCCGGGAGTTGTAGTCGAGGGTGTCGTGCATCCACCCCATGTTCCATTTGAAGCCGAAGCCCAAGCCGCCGAGGTGGGTGGGGCGGGTGACCCCGGGCCACGCGGTCGACTCCTCCGCGATCATCATTGCGCCCGGGAAACGGCGGTAGACGGTGGCGTTGGTCTCCTGCAGGAACGAGACGGCATCGAGGTTCTCCCGGCCGCCGTGGATGTTGGGCAGCCAGCCACCCTCCGGCCGGGAGTAGTCGAGGTACAGCATCGAGGCGACCGCGTCGACGCGTAGTCCATCGATGTGGAATTCCTCGAACCAGTACAGGGCGTTTGCCACGAGGAAGTTGCGCACCTCGGGGCGGCCTAGGTCGAAGACGTAGGTACCCCAGTCGGGCTGTTCACCGCGGCGTGGATCTGGATGTTCGTACAGGGGGGTGCCGTCGAAGCGGCCCAGCGCCCAGGTGTCCCGGGGGAAGTGCGCCGGCACCCAGTCGACGATCACCCCGATGCCGGCGCGGTGCAGCGTGTCCACGAGGTGGCGGAACTCGTCGGGGCTGCCGAAGCGGGCCGTCGGGGCGTAGTAGGCCGACACCTGGTAGCCCCAGGAGCCGCCGAAGGGATGCTCGGCCACGGGCAGCATCTCCACGTGGGTGAAGCCGTTCTCGACGACGTACGCGGTCAGCTCCTCGGCGAGCTCCCGGTAGGACAACCCGCGCCGCCAGGAGCCCAGGTGGACCTCGTAGACGCTCACCGGTTCGGTGCGCCAAGCCGTCCGGGCCCGCCGGTCGAGCCACGCGCCGTCATTCCAGGTGAAGTCGGAGGCGAACACCACGCTCGCGGTGGCCGGCGGCACCTCGGTGTGGAACGCCAGCGGATCCGCCTTCTGCCGCCAGATCCCGTCGAAGCCGAGGATTTCGTACTTGTACCGGGCGCCGGTGCCGGCGCCGGGGACGAACAGCTCCCAGATCCCGGAGCGGCCGAGCGAGCGCATCGGGAAGGCGCGCCCGTCCCAGAAGTCGAAGTCGCCGACGAGCCGAACCCCCCGCGCAGAGGGGGCCCACACGGCGAAGCTGACCCCGGTGACCGTGGCGCCGCCCGGCGTCGTCAGTGCGCGCGGATGTGCCCCGAGCACCTTCCAGAGCTGTTCGTGCCGGCCCTCAGTGATCAGATGGAGGTCCATCTCACCGAGGGTGGGCAGGTGCCGGTAGGGGTCGTCGACGAGGTACGAGCCGTCCGGGTAGGTCACCTCGATGCGGTAGTCGGGCAGCACTCCCGGCACGGCCACGCCGAACACCCCGCCGCTGTGCAGCCGGGTGGCCGGGTACCGGGCCGGCCCGACGAGGACGGTCACGGCCCTCGCGTCGGGGCGCAGCACCCGCACGACCGTGGCGTCGCTACCGGGATGCGGGTGCGCCCCGAGCAGCGCGTGCGGGTCGTGATGCGCCCCGCTGACCAGCCGCTCCAGGCCGTCCCGCTCCAGGCCGTCCCGCTC
>NZ_CDWWEW010000487.1:0-3213 GCF_977966315.1 Frankia sp. CeRuru1 | reverse complement strand
ACTCCGACCCGCGCCAAATCCACCAGCTCCGCACCACACGCCTACACTGACCGGAACAGTCACTGACCGGAACAGCGCGGCATCGCGACTCCACCCACCAGGCGACCAAAGACCAACACCAGGAGGGTGAAAATGGCCATTCCGCGGCGCCAGGCAATCAGGATCGGCGCTTATCTCCTCAAGCAGAAACTCGCCAGGCGGGACAAGTTCCCGATCACCCTCGAACTCGAACCCCTGTTCGCATGTAACCTCGCCTGCGAGGGCTGCGGCAAGATCCAACATCCCGCGGACGTGCTGAAACAGCGCATGCCCGTCGAGCAGGCGCTCGCCGCCGTCGACGAGTGCGGCGCCCCCGTGGTGTGCCTGGCAGGCGGCGAACCGCTGATGCACCCGCAGATCGAAGACATCGTGGCAGGCCTGGTGAAACGTAAGAAGTTCATCTACCTGTGCACGAACGCCCTCCTGATCCCACGCAAGATCGACAAGCTGCGCCCGTCACCATACCTGTCCTTCGCGGTACACATCGATGGCCTCGAGGAACGCCACGACAAGTCCGTGGCCAAGCCGGGCGTGTTCGCCCAGGCCGTGGACAACATCAAAGAGGCGCAGCGCCGCGGCTTCCGCGTCACCACGAACACCACGTTCTTCAACACCGACACCCCCCAGACCGTGATCGAGGTGTTGGACTTCCTCAACAACGACCTCAACGTCGACGGGATGATGCTCTCCCCCGCCTACGCCTACGAGAAAGCCCCCGACCAGGACAGCTTCCTCGGGGTCAAGGAAACCCAGGAACTGTTCCGCAAGGCGTTCGCCGACGGCCGCCGCAAGAACTGGCGGATCAACCACTCCCCCCTGTTCCTGGACTTCCTCGAAGGAAAGATCGACTTCCCGTGCACGGCCTGGGGAATTCCGTCCTACTCCCTGTACGGCTGGCAGAAGCCGTGCTATCTGATGGGCGACGGCTACGCCAGGACCTACCAGGAACTCCTTGACACCACCGACTGGGAGGCCTACGGACGAGGGCGCGACCCGCGCTGCGCGAACTGCATGGCACACTGCGGCTACGAACCGACCGCCCTCGCGGCGACCCTGTCCTCCCTGCGGGAATCCATCCGCGCGGCCCGCTGAGACCGGCCCCGGGACCACCGGCCAGCCCCCGGATCACCGGCCAGCCCCGGGAAACGACCTCGGTGCCGGCGTCCACGCCCTCCGGCCGGAGGGCGACGGCCGCCGGCACCGAGGTCCTCCACCAGACACCCCGGCTCGGATACGCCGGGAAGAGCGGCATAACAGGAAGGGCGGCATAAGCGGGATCTGACCCGAAACCGCGTTATGACCCAGTTATGACCACTTGCACCCCGAAGCTCACCCACCGTCCCCTCGCCGGTCCGGCGTCGTGGGCCGCGGCGGCGCCCGTCTCGCCATCGTAGGGCTCGCGGGTCTTTGTAGGGTTCCCACAACACCTGGCCGCCGACATCGGTAGCGGCGGAGCTGTCCAGACCGCGCCCCGAGCTGGGAAGGTGACCCGGAGCGAGGAGCGGAACCGCCTTTCTGGCGTTCCGCCCTCATCGTGACGGGAAGGGGTAATTAGTGGTTTACGACAAGATCGTGGTGACGGGTCTCGGTGCGGTGACTCCACTCGGCGGCAACCTCGCCGCCACCTGGGACGGGCTGGTCGCGGGTGCCTCGGGTGTCGCGGTGATCGAAGACGAATGGGCGCGGGAGCTGCCGGTCCGACTCGCCGCCCGGCTGCCCGTCGACCCCGCGGCAACGCTGCCGCGCAAGGACAGCCGCAAGCTCGACCGCGGTGAACAGATGGCGATCGTCACCGCCCGGCAGGCATGGGCGGACGCGGGATCTCCCGAGGTCGCTCCCGAACGGCTCGCGGTCGTCATCGGCACCGGTTACGGCGGGGTGCAGTCCACCCTGGGCCAGCACCGTATCCTGGAGCAGGCCGGTGCGCGCCGGATGTCCCCTCACACGGTGATCATGCTGATGCCCAACGGCCCAGCGGCGTGGGTGAGCATCGACCTCGGTGCAAAGGCCGGCGCCCGTACCCCGGTCAGCGCCTGCGCGTCCGGCGCCGAGGCGATCGCCACCGGTATGGAGATGATCCAACACGGGCTGGCCGACGTCGTGGTCGCCGGCGGCGTCGAGGCGCCGGTCGACACGCTGCCGCTGGCAGCGTTCGCGCAGATGAAGGCCCTGTCGACCCGGCACGACGACCCGGCAGCCGCCTCCCGGCCCTTCGACGCCGACCGTGACGGTTTCGTGCTCGGCGAGGGCGCCGGCCTGCTGGTCCTGGAACGGGCCGGGTTCGCCGCCGCCCGCGGCGCCCGCGTGTACGCCGTCGCCGCCGGCGCGGCCACCAACTCCGACGCCCTCGACATCGTCACCGCCGACCCCGCCGGGCAGCGCAGGGCCATCGAGGCCGCACTGTCCGGCGCCGGCCTCACCCCCACCGATATCGGCCTCGTACACGCCCACGCCACCTCTACCCCCGTCGGCGACCCCCTGGAGGCCGAGGCGATCACTCAGACGATCGGCACCCATCCGGCGGTCACGGCCACCAAGTCGATGACCGGGCACATGCTCGGCGCCGCCGGCGCGGTGGGCGCCATCGCCACGGTGCTCAGCATCCGCGACGGCGTCATACCCCCGGTACGCAACCTTGACCGGCTCGACCCGGCGATCAAACTCGACGTCGTGTCCGGACAGGCCCGCCACGAGACCGTCCGCGCCGCCGTGGCCAACGCCTTCGGCTTCGGTGGGCACAATGTCTCCCTGGCGTTCACCGCCCCCTGAACCGGCCGCGCCGGCCACGCCTGGCTGGACTCGAACGCGCTCCGGCCCCCGTCGTGTTTCCGCCCGCCCAGAGGCCTCACTTCCCATTACCGACCATTACCGACCATTTCTTCCAGCAAGGGAACGGCGAAGACACCTTGCCGTCCTTCATGATCTAGAGCGGGGTTGAGAAGGTCACCCAGATGCGGCTGTGATCCGAAGGTGTCAGCCGTCGATGGTTGAGGCTAGGAGAACCCGTAATGATCTTATCGGGCGTGGGCGAGGAGGAGGGTGACGTCGTCGTCGTAGCCGTCGTTGCGGTTGAGGAGGGTCAGTAGCCGGTCCGCGGTGGTGGACAGGTCGGCTGTTTCGGTGAGGATGCGCAGCAGGCGTCGGCAGCCCTCGCCGATGTCGACGGTGGGGGAT
>NZ_CDWWEW010000486.1:0-3219 GCF_977966315.1 Frankia sp. CeRuru1 | reverse complement strand
AGCTCGGGGTTAGCTCGGGGGGGTTAGTCTGGGGGTAGTCCGGCTTGGGCGCCGGTTCCACCGTCAGCAGCCGCTGCCGCCGGCCATCGGCCGTCGGCGGCCGTGATTCTCCGCGGCTCGGCTACCCGGTCGGCTGCCTGGGGCAGCCGACCTGACGGCCCGCCGAGAGTTGCCGTTGTTTAATGTTGTGCGCTTTCGTTGCTTCAACGCGATTGCCCGATGTCATACGACGATGATCTGTTGTTGCGGGGGTGGACGCCAGTCGGATGATCGGCGGGGGTGCCGCCGAGGGATGCTGGGATTTCTTTGGGTCGCAGACGTGGGTGGACCGGGCGCGGGCAACCTGGCGCCCACGCCGGCGGTGAGATAGGTGTGTTGTCTGGCATGACAGTGGGTAGTGGTGGGGTTTCTGGCGACATTACCTGCCCACCTGTTGTGCCAAGGCAGTGTTCCTGTCGGTGCGGGTCGCCTACGTGCGGGAGGCCGGACTCTCGGGGTCGATGGTCGACATCGACCTGTTCGGGGTAGGCGAACCGGTGGCACCGGAGCGCCCGCGCCCCCGAGGCGGGCGGTGCGACCCGCACGGACCGATCAGGCGCGACCGCCTGTCGGGCATCACTTGTCCGCAGGACCCTTCTGCACGGCTCTTCTGCGGGTCGAGGCATGTACGCGGCACAGACGGACGGGTAGGAGTTGACTGACGGCACCTGGCTGCACCCGAGAGGACGAGGTGGACCGATGAGCCTGAGCATTCGCAACCGACTGACCGGAACCGTCACCGACATCACCGAAGGTGCGGTGATGAGCACCGTGACTGTCGATCTCTCCGGCGGGCAGACCGTCACCGCCGCGGTGACCCTTGACGCGGTCAAGGACCTCGACCTCTCGGTGGAGGCCACCGTCGAGATTCTGATCAAGTCCACCGAGGTGGCGCTGGCCACGGGCAGCGTGGACGGTCTGAGTATCCGTAACCGGCTGCGCGGCACGGTGTCCAGCCTGGAGACCGGCGGTGCCATGGCCGTCGCGCACATCGCCCTCGATGGTGGCGGCGAGCTCACCGCGGCGATCACCCTAGCCGCCGCGACCGACCTCGGTCTGGCCGCGGGTTCCTCGGTGACCGCCCTGGTCAAGTCGACGGAGGTGGCCCTCGCGGCAGCCTGACGGGACAGCCTGACGGGACCGGCCCCGCGCCCAACCGCGGAGTCGAGCCGGGTCTTGGTCCCGGGGCACGTTCGAACAGGGGAGAGACGCTGTGCGGGCGACCTTCATGGTGGGACGGATCGCTGGAGTCCGGATCGGGGTCCACTGGAGCGTGCTGCTCATCTTCGGCATCATCGCGTTCAGCCTCGCGCAGGGCCGCCTCCCACAGGTGTACCCGGGCCATGCCCTGGTGGTGTACTGGTTGGCGGCCCTTGCCGCCGCGGTGGTTTTCTTCGCCTCGCTGCTCGCCCACGAGGTGGCGCACGCCCTGGTGGCCCGGCGCAACGGGGTGGCCGTGGACGACATCGTGTTGTGGCTGCTGGGCGGGGTGGCCCGGCTGAAGTCGGAGGCGTCGAGCCCGGCAGCGGAGCTGCGGATCGCGGGTGTCGGCCCACTCGTCAGCCTTCTGCTGGGCGGGCTCTTCGTGCTGGGCGCCTGGCTGCTCGCCCTGGCGTCCGCGCCCGAACTCCTGGTCGAGGTGGTGGCCTGGCTGGCGGGCATCAACCTGCTGCTCGCCGTCTTCAACGCCTTTCCCGCCGCTCCGCTCGACGGTGGGCGGCTGCTGCGCGCCTTCCTGTGGTGGCGTACGGGAGATCGGCTGCGGGCGACCGCCGGGGCTACCGCAGCCGGACGCGTCCTCGGCTGGCTGCTCGTCGTTCTGGGACTCCTCGTGTTCATGAGAGGCGGCGGATTCGGCTGGCTCTGGCTGGCCCTGATCGGCTCGTTCCTCATCGCGGCCGCCACCGCCGAGGGACGGCAGGCGCAGTTGCGCTGTGTGCTCGCCGGCGTCCCGGTACATGACGCCATGACGACGAAGCCGCTCACGGTACCCGCGGCCCTGACCGTCGCGAACCTGCTGGCCGGCCCGCTGTACCGGTACCGGCACTCGGCGTTCCCGGTGACCGGCGAGGACGGAGCCCCGGTCGGGCTGGTGACCCTGGACGGCGCCAAGCAGGTGCCGCCGGAGAAGAGCGGCACGGTAACGGTAAGCGAGGTGATGGTGCCACTGTCGCGGACCACCATCGCGGGTCCCGACGACCCGCTGGCGGATCTGCTGCCGCGCATGGAGCCTGGCGCCGAGCACCGCGTCCTGGTGATGGACCAGGGCAGACTCGTCGGGATCCTGTCGCTGTCGGACATCAGCCGCATGGTGACGTGGCTGATGAACGCCGCCCCCGGGCCGCGCGAAGTCCCGTGACCGAATCCCACCGCCAACGCGGGCCTTCGGCTACCGCGGTTGGCGGCGGTCAGCGGAGATCGTCGGGTTCCCTGGCGGCATAGATCGCTGTTTCGGCGCGGATGGCGGCGGCCACGTTGCGGGCCGCCGCCGCGACCTCGGGGCCGAGTCCGAGGCCTGCTGAGAAGGTATGGCCGGAGATTGCGTAGATGACGAGATGCCGGGGAAGCCGGCCGAGTGTTCGGCTGATCTCGATGGTGTCCGCGAGGCCGAGCGCGTGGGTCGATGGCCCGACGAGATCCGCCGGCAGTGTGCGGTCGTTGGCCGGTAGGCGGTGCACGGTTCCGGGCAGGGCCGCGGAATGGGCGGCGTCGATGATCCAGACGGCGTCGGCCCCTTCCCAGGCGGCAAACAATCCTGTCGGCTCGCCGGCGCATTCGACCACGTCGATGCCAGGTGGGAGCGTGCAGCGTAGCTGATGCGCGACTGCCAGGCCGACGGCGTCGTCGTGTCGGTAGGGATTGCCGATCCCGATGACGGTCAGCCGTGCTCGATGTGGAGGGTCAGGAAGTGGGTTGCACATGAGATGCAGGGGTCGTAGTTGCGGATGGCCCGTTCGCAGCGCAGGGCGAGTTCGGGCTCTGGCAGGTCCATGAAGCGTTCCACCACGCCGCGCAGGTCTTCTTCGATCGGACGTTGGTTCTGGGCGGTTGGTGGCACGATCTTTGCGTCGAGGATGGTGCCGTTGTGGTCGATCGTGTAGCGGTGGTAGCGCAGGCCGCGGGGTGCCTCCGTGACCCCGTAGCCGGTTCCCGCCCGGGGCGGGGCCTCCAGCGCGGGGG
>NZ_CDWWEW010000485.1:0-3260 GCF_977966315.1 Frankia sp. CeRuru1 | reverse complement strand
CCGCGGGCACCCGTCCCGCCTCGGCCAGACCCGTCCGCCACACCACCGCGAAGCCCCGGCCGGTCCCGGCATCGCCGTTCCGATCGCCGCCGTTCCGATCGCCGGGCCGGCCGCTACCAGTCTCGTCGCGCTCCCCGGCCCTTGCGGCCCGCGCCGTCCTCCCGCTTCTTCCGTCAGGGCCGAACTCACCGCCACCAGAATGATCATCTTTGCGGTGATCAGGGCCGTCCAAGTAGTCGGGGCCGTCGAGGTGTCCCCGGGAGTCGGGTAGCGACGCCCCGAGCGGTACCCCAAGCAGGACCACGGCGACGCTGGCGATTCCCACGGCTCGGTAACCACCGAAAGCGATGACGGGGGACGCGAGCCCGGTAGCGACGAGGACAGCGGCCGAGGCGAAGGATCGCGACCGGCCGATCAGCCTGGGATAGGCGGCGACCGCGTCCAGCCGGGTCAGCTCGGTGTAGACGACAGCCTGGAGCGTGCCCGACCGTAGTGCGCTGCCCGCCCCCCAGAGCACGAACCCGGCGGCAAACGCCGCAAAGCATGGCTTAAACGTCCACAGCGCGAAACCGAGTGCCGCCAGCGCCGGACCGATCATCAACAGCAGCCGCCGAGAGACCGTATCCGCCCACAGCCCGGAGGGGATCTCCAGGAGGGAGGACGTCACCGACCACACGATGAACAGCGCGGAAATCTCCGCCGGCGACAACCCGGCGTCGACGAACAACAGCGGGTACACCGGGTAGAGCAGGACGAGCTCGTCGCAGAACGCGTAGGCGTACAGCCGGCGCGCGAGCCCGGACTCAGGTGCGGATCAACATCGCCAGGCCATGCTCCCCAGCTTAGCGCCGCAGCCGCGAAGTGGACTACCCCGTTGCGTAGCCGGAGGCCGGCGAATTTGGGGGACCTGAGGACGGTCTGCGGGCCCTGGACCGTGCCTTGCTCCCCATAACGTGGCCGCCGCGCGATCAGGCGGACCCGTGTCCGGGACTGTCCGGGACCCGGCCAGGTCGACGCGACGGTCAGGCGTCGAAGAGAGCGCTGACGGACTCGCCGTTGTGGATGCGGCGGATGGCCTCGGCGAGCGCCGGGGCAACCGTGAGGATCTTCAGCTTCGGCACCCGGTCCCCCGCCGGAATCGGCACCGTGTTCGTGCACACGATCTCGGCGACCTCGGGCTGGTCGCCGATGCGCTTAAGCGCACCCGCCGCGAACAGCCCGTGCGTGCACGCCACCCGCACCGACCGCACATTCAGCTCACGCAGCCGCTCGAGCAGCTCGAGCACGGTGCTGCCCTTGGCGATCTCGTCGTCGAGCACGATGACGTCCCGGCCGGCCACGTCACCGATGACCGTGCTGATGCTGACCCGGTCGTCGGCGAAACGCTGCTTGGCCCCCGCCGCCACCCGCACCCCGAGCATCCGGGCGAACGCCGCCGCTTCCTTGGCGTTGCCGAGGTCCGGGGAGACCACCGTCGTGTTCGACAGCTCGTAGCGGCGGAAGTGCGCGGCGAGTTCCCGCAATGCATGCAGATGATCCACCGGCACGCTGAAGAAACCGTGGACCTGCGGCGAGTGCAGGGTCATCGCGAGGACGCGGTTCGCACCCGCGGTGACGAGCAGGTCCGCGACCAGCCGCCCGCCGATCGAGATCCGCGGCGCGTCCTTCTTGTCCGAGCGGGCGTAGGCATAGTGCGGCAGCACGACCGTCGTGCGCGCCGCCGACGCCCCGCGCGCCGCGTCCAGCATCAGCAGCAGCTCGACAAGGTTCTCCTGCACCGGTGCGACCAGCGGCTGGATGAGGAACACGTCGCGTTCCCGGCAGTTCGCGGGAAGCTGGACCTCCAGGCAGTCGTTGGCGAAACGCTGCACCCGCACCCGATGCAGCGGCACGTCGAGGTGTGTGCAGATCTCCTCGGCGAGACTCGGATGGGCACTGCCGCTGAAGACGGCGATGTCTCGCACGAACCGCTCCTCGTTCCCTGTTCTCGGTGTCCCCGGGGTCTCTGTGTGTCCCCCGGGTCCCGGCGTGTCCGGGGTCCCGGTGTCCCGGTCGATGTCCGATGGACCCGCCCGTCCCGGATGGTACCGACCAGACGCCGAGTCATGCCGAGCTCCCTAGCGCCTCCCGGATCGGCACCCGAGTCCCGCCGCGCTTCACCGCATTGCCGTACACCCGCCCGGCCAGCCAGACCAGGGCCCCGATCAGCGCGAGCGTCAGCGCCATCGCGACCACCACCTGCCACCCCGCGACGCTGCCGATCCCGATCACCATCGGCATCAGGACCGGCGCGAACAGCGGAATCATCGCCAGCGCCAGGATGAGGCCGCTGTCCGGCGACCCCGGAAGCACCGAGATGCCCAGCACGTACGGGACGATGATCAATAAGATCATCGGCGCCGTGACCCCGCCGGCGTCCTCCTGCCGGGACACCAGCGCCCCGGCGGCCGCGAACAGCAGCGCATACACGGCGAACCCGAGCAGGTACCACAGCAGCGCCAGCGCGACCGATCCGATCGCGATTCCGGCCGGGATGTCGAGCTGCCCGGTCGCCAGGCCCAACGACACGCCGACCACCCCGATCAGCGTCAACTGACCGAGAGCCACGGCGCCGATCCCGATAACCTTGCCGGCCATCAGCTGCCACGGGCGCACCGTCGCCAGCAGCAGCTCCACCACCCGGCTGGTCTTCTCCTCAATCACCCCCTGCGCCACGGCCGGACCGAAGATCAGCAGAGACAGGTAAATCAGCCCGCCGGAGAGCAGGCCGAGCAGCAGCCGGGCCCCGTCCCGTTCCGAGGCCGGCCGCAGGGCGCTGACCTGGACCGTGGCCGCGGACACGGCCCGCCCCACGACGGCCGGATCACCACCGAGCCCCACGACCTGGCGCTCGAGCGCGATCTGCCGGGCGGCGAGACTCAACACCGACGCCAGCCGGTCGCCGAGCTCCTTCTTGACGACCACCCGGTAGACGGCGTTCCCCGCCGCGCCAGAGGCCGCAACCACGCGGACGAACGCGTCGACGTCACCATCGAGCACGGCCCGCTCGCCGGCCGCCCGATCCGCCACCGCACGGACCTCGACGTCCTCGCCCAGCGACCGGGCCGTAGCCTCGACCGTCGCCGCCTGCCGGGAGTCGACCGCGGTCAACGCGATCCGGCTCGCCGACGAGCCGCCGGTCAGGGACATCAGCACCACCATGGCGCCGATCCCGAGGACGAACAGCCCCGTGGTGATCTGGAAGGCCCGCGACCTGGTCC
>NZ_CDWWEW010000484.1:0-3314 GCF_977966315.1 Frankia sp. CeRuru1 | reverse complement strand
ACCCGACTTGCAACGATCCCCTCGTCTTGGCCCACGCCCGCGCGCTGCTCGTCAGCTCCCCTGAGGGGGCCACCGCCTACCTCGACGCCGACCTTCGCGACCCGGAGAAGATCCTGGGGCTCGCGGCGCAGACCCTCGACTTCAGTGAACCCGTTGGCTTGGTCCTCACATCGGTGTTGGGACTGATCCCGGAGCTCGACGAGGCCACCTCGATCGTGCGCACCTTGCTGGCGGCCCTCCCCTCGGGAAGCCACCTGATTGTCGACGATGGCACGGCCGACCCGGACAGCGAGCAGATCCTGGAGATGAAAGAACTCTCCGACGGCTACGAGTACAGCTATCGAACCAAGGAGACTATCGGCGCATTCTTCGACGGCCTCGAACTCCTCGAGCCAGGCATCGTTTCCCCGCCACACTGGCGAAACGACCCTGGGTCGACCGAACCCGTCGCAAGGTTCCAGTCATGCGGCGTTGGGCGTAAACCCTGATGCGCCCGTGGGGCCCCTCAAAACCCTGCCGCCCCTCAACGGAGTAGAAGGCCGCACTTCGCCGCCGTAAGCCAGTGCCCGGCACCCGCTGTAGGGTCGCTGTCCGTTGATGACGGCCGGCACGCTATCCAGGGTCGGATGCGGCTCCCGGCGTCCGCTGCGCCGGCACGCGGTACCGAGCGGGTGAGCGGGCCACACCACGGCCGGCCGGGCCGGCGAGCAGGGTGACAGCGGCGATGTTGATCTGTGTGCGGGCGGCGTCCAGGCCGTCCTGGTTCTGCGCGGTGTCGTAGCGGTCGAGGGCTGCCCGCAGCGCGGCCCATGCCGGTGATGCCGGGTCGATGGGCGGCGTGAACGCGGCGAGCGTCCGTGCGACGTCTGCCGGTGGTGTGACCTCGGACAGGGCTGCCATGCGCGCGATGAGAACGAGCGGGCGCAGCCTGACGGGAACGAGCGGGGCCTCGGGGTTCAGACGACCCGTACGGTCTGCATCATCCGGCCGGCGCTGGCGGGCGGGATCGGCCATCACAGGCGCCCCGGCTGTCCCGCCGCCGCGATCGGCGGGCGTTTCCTCGGCGGGGCAGCCGTAGCGTGGGGAAGGTGCCAGTCATCCAAGGCCCGTAGCCCGTCGGCGACCCGGCGCAGCAGGGCCGGGTCGTCCTCGAAGGTCACCGGTATGAGCGGGTCTGGGGTGGGCTGCGGTGTGCGCTGGTCCAGCTGCCCGGCCTCGATCCGCGGCTGCGTGGGCTGCGGGAGGTTGGCGCGCAGCGCCGCCCAGACGACCTTTCCTCCCGATTTCGCCCGATACCAGGACCATCGGCTGCTGAGCGCGTTGACGAGGAGCAGACCGCGCCCGTCCTCTCCGTCGGAGTCCGGATCCCGAAGGACAGGCGCGGCGGCAGCGTTGTCCCAGACCTCGATGAGGAGGCCGCCGCCGCTGGCCGTGAGCCGGACCGCGACGACGCCTCCGGCCGGGCTTGCCTTCGCGGCATTCGCCGTGAGCTCGGACACGATCAGAGCTGCGGCGTCTACCGCTTCGGAGTCCAGCCGCCACCCCTGGAGCACACGGCGGGCGGCGGCACGGGCGTCGGGGACGGAGCTGAGGAGAGCGGGGAACCGTTCGACCGCCACACGGACGGCCGGTGACGGCGCCGGGTACTGGCTGCCCTCGCGGGATCGCGGCGGGTGCTGCTGGTCTGTCGGGGCGGCCTGCGCGGGGATGCGGGCCGGCGGTACGAGGGGCACGATCGCACTGCCGAGCCCGGCTACCTGGTATTCGAAGGAACGGCGTGCTACCGGGGAGCGCGGGAGGTGCGTCATGTCGGGGACCAGCACGACGGCCCGGTCAGATCGTCCGACCGCTTCGAGGAGGGCCGTCAGGCCAGGCTGGGCGTCACTCGGCAGGGCTTCCTCGTCGACATAGATTGCCACCAGGCTCATCCCCTCGACGGCAGCGAAGTCGCTGATCACTCCGCGCAGGCGGTGTAGCTCGCCGTCCCTCGTGCTCGTTGTCCGTAGGTATCCGAATGCGGTCCGCGTCACGCGCCACCGTCCGTGATCTCCGCGGAGCCCACCCTCGGCGTTCGTACGCGCGTGCGGCGACCGTCGTGTGTGTCTCGCGCGCTGGTGAGCACGGTTCGCATCTGCACCACCCAGTTCCGGCCCGTGTGGACGACACGGACGCACCATCTGCCCTGAGCACCGTTGGCCCGCCCAGGCAGCCTCCCTGTGACCAGCCGTGGCTGCTATCCCCGTAGCCCGCGGCGCCTTAGCCAGATCGTGGCGGGGTAGTCACGGCATCAGCATGCCCGCAATGCACGTTCCGTGCAATGCGCGGCAGCTACCATGCGTGGAAATTTTCGTGCTGTGGACTCCCTCTGCAGGGTGGTGCATGTGAAGCTGGCAGACTCGGCCCAGGTTGACCTTGACGAGGAGGCGGTCGTGGCGGGCGAAGCGACCCCGACGATGCGACGCCGCCAAGTCGGCGCGGAACTGCGGCGACTCCGCGAAGGAGCCGACATCACGATCGACCAGGCCGCAGCACACCTGCAGTGCTCAGCCTCGAAGATCAGCCGTATGGAGACAGGTGCGGGGATCCAGCGCACCCGCGACGTCACCGCACTCCTCGACCTCTACGGCGTGACCGGCGAGCAGCTCCGCGACGAGCTGCTCGGGATGGTGCGTTCCGCTCGCCAGCAAGACTGGTGGCACAGCTACACCGACGCCGTGCCCCGCTGGTTCGAACGGTTCATGGCAGCCGAGAGCAGCGCCGTCAGCGTCGAGGAGTTCGAAAACCAGCTCGTCCCCGGGCTACTACAGACACCGCAGTATGCCCGCGCGGTGCTACGGGCGGCGAACACCAGCCTCGACGACGACGAAATCGACCGCCGGGTCACCGTCCGCATGGAACGACAGAAACGGCTCGCCGGCGACGACCCGCTCTCACTGTGGGTCGTGCTCGACCAATCCGTACTCCACCGCCACGTCGGCGGCTCCGACGTCATGCGCACCCAGCTCGCCCAGTTGGCCGACCGTGCCGCGCAGCCGAACATCACCGTGCAGCTCCTGCCCTACACCCTCGGGGCGTACGCCGCGTTCGGCTACCCCTTCACGATCCTCGCCTTCGCGACCCCACCAGGCGGGGAGGTCGTCCACATGGATCAGCTCCACAGCGGCCTGTACTTGGAACGAGACGCCGACCTGCGCCGGTATAAGCTCGCGATGAACCGCCTACGAGCAGCCGCGCTGGACCCAGAACGATCGAGCAGGCTGATCATCGAGGCCGCGGAGGAGATGGGATGAACAGCACCCCACCCGGCCCCACCA
>NZ_CDWWEW010000483.1:0-3321 GCF_977966315.1 Frankia sp. CeRuru1 | reverse complement strand
GTGATGGTTGGCCAGTCCTTGGGTGGCGTGGCTCGTATCAGGCGGGCATTGGCGATCTGCCGGCGGCAGATCCGCGCAGAGCGCAACAGCCTGGTCAGCCGGTGATGGCTCGCCTGACGTCTCGTGCATGGGCGTGATGGAGGTGGTGAGGCCGCCCGGTGGTCTGGCGCGCGGACGCTCCGAGCTCCACCGATGAGTTCCGCCGGCCCGCCCGGTCTACCGGGACGTACCCGTCGCACTACTGACCTGGAGACCCGCCGTGACCACTCCCGCGCATCCCGGCCGCATGCTGTTCGTGAACATCCCCGTAGCGGACCTCCAGCGCAGCAAGGCGTTCTTCGCGAAGCTCGGGTTCGACTTCAACCCGAACTTCACCGACGAGACCGCCGCCTGCATGCTGGTCGGCGAACAGGCCAGCGTCATGCTGCTCAGCCACCAGAAGTTCGCGGAGTTCGCGAAGCTGCCCATGGCCGATCCCGCCACGCACACGCTGGCGCTCTACTGCTTCAGCGTGTCGTCCCGCGAGGAGGTCGACGCGGTCACTGAGGCCGCGCTGGCCGCGGGCGGCGTCGAGGCGGATGGCCGGGAGGACTACGGCTTCATGTGCTCGCGCAGCTTCTTCGACCTCGACGGCCACGGCTGGCAGGTCATGTGGATGGATCCGGCGGCGGCGCAGAAGGGCCCCGAGGAGTTCGCGACCTCGATGCCGGACGCCGACGCCCCGGCCTGACCTGACACCGGCGCAGGCCGGCGCCGCCCGCCCTTCTCCCGAAGCGGCGCGGCAGCAGGCCCTGAACGACGCTGGCCAGCCTCGGCCACATCCGGCGTTCTGACGGTGGCCAACAACCGCGATTCGCCAGCTCGGAATGGCCAAGTAGATCCGATCCCTACGACGGGTGTAGGGATCGCATCTCGTTGGCGAGCCGCCGACCCAGTTGGCGATTGGACGGCGAGCGACGCGGGCCTACTTGGCGAACCGCTGGTCACGGCCCTGCGCTCCTCCCGCTGTGCACCTGCTGGCGGTGCCAGCGCTCGCCAACAACGAGAACTGCCAGCACGGGCTCGCCATCCCCGCCCGATCCCTACACGGGTGGTGAAGTCGGCCCGGGGCGCGGTGCCGGTCTTTCGGCCGACCCGTTTCCCGAGCCGACTTCACCACCGGCATCGGGAGATGCCAGGGCGGCGGGTCCGCGGATGAAATCCACTCCCGTCCGCAGGCGAATGCGCCATGGATTGTGCCGGCCAGCTGCCGCGACACCGGTGTCGACGGAGGGCCCCGGTACGGACCTATTGTCGGCGGAGCTCTTCGGTTGGAGAGGGGACCGGTCTTTCTCGACGAGTTCGGCGAGTTTGGCGAGGGTCATGCGGGCCAGGGTGGCGATTTCGGCTTCGGCGGCGAGTATGGCGTCCGGGATGCCGTTGTGGGCAACGATGACGGCGGTGGCGCCTGCTGCGGCGTCGCTGAGGGTGGTCGTCGTCGTTATCGTGACGGCCGCTGGCGGGTCCTCGGTCCTCGAAGGCGAGCTGTTCGATGACCTGAGTGTCGGGGACGAGCCGCAGGAACCGGCCGTGGTAGATGCCGGTGCGGGTCGCGATGGTGGCGGTCTGGGTGCGCATCCCGGCTGGGGCCCGCCAGCGGGCGATCGCGTCGGGGTCGAGCAGCGCGCGGTAGAGTGCCGGCCGCGGCGCCAAGATGCGCCAGCTCACCTGCGTGGCGTGCACGTCTTCGACGGTAGGCAGGCGAGCGGGGCACGTCGCGGCGGGCGGACCGGGCTGGTCTCGTCGCGGGCCAGGCTGACGTGACCTGCATCATGACCGCCTGGGACAGCGAGTTGCTCTGGAACCGGCCTGCCACCAAAGGTGACGACATCTTTGCAGGTGGGAAGGTCTCGCCGCGCGATCGGGTTCGTGTGGCGATCCGGTGGACCGGCGCCGGGCCGCTCGTGACAGCGCCGAATCGGATTGTCACGTTTACGCAGATGGTGCAGCCTTGGGTGAAGTGCCCGTCACGCAAGGATGCGGAGACATCTGCGGCCTGGAGGGGGCCGCGCTGCGCGGCGGAACGGTCAGCACAGACCCGCCGGGTCTGTGGATCTTTCCGTGGGGGTTTGTATGACACTCGATGGGGAGCTGTCTGATCCTGATCGCCGCATCCTGCTGCACGATCTGAGGCTCACGCTGGCGCCTGAGTGGCTGCCGGACGTGCTGGTGGCCTTGTCACGTGAGCCGCTGTCGTACACCGGCCTGCTGGGCACGCTGCGGTCCTACGAGGTGGCCCGGGGGCGGCGGTGGGCGCAGCCGGTGGTGCGGGACTCGGTGTTGCACCGGACGTTGCGCTGGATGCAGGACCGTGGGCTGGTCGAGCACGACCGGGGGCAGGAGTGGCCCTTCACCGCCGTGTACCGGCTGACCCCGCCGGCGAGGGAGCTGGTCGGGCTGGTGCTGCCGCTGGCGGAGTGGGCCGCGGCGCATGAGGATCTGCTGGAGCTGGACCGGCGGATCTGGGCGGAGCGGCGCCGGCGTCGGAAGAGCGGCAAGAAGGGCCGCCGGTCGCGCTCACGCTGAGCGGCTGTCTCGCGGGTCCCGCATGAGCTCCTGGAAGAGGCGGTCGGTGTCCGCGGTGGGCTGCTGGTCGAGGTCGGCCAGCGCCTCGACCAGCTGGCCGTAGGTGACCGCGAGGGCGTCGTGGCGGCCGAGGCGGGCTTGGGTGCGCGCGATCTGGCAGTAGAGCTGCTCGTTGCAGGGGTCGAGGCGGCGCAGCGTGTCGAGCAGGTCCAGACGCTCGGGGGTGTCCTCGCCTACGGCGGCGAGGATGCTGGTCAGCGCGTCGGTCACCTGCCGGCGCAGATGCTCCCGGTGGGCCTCGGCCCAGGTGCCGGTGAGGTCCTTGGCGAGGTGGCCGGTGTACAGGCCGGCCAGCGGCAGGATCGCGGCGATCTCCTGCGCGGTCGTCGTGGCCCGCCGGCGCGCGGCGAGCGCGTCCTGGACCTGCCAGAGGTCGACGGTGAGCAGGTCGGCGCGTAGCCGCCAGCGGCCGTCGTCCTGCTCGAACACGTCGTCGATCGCCCCGCCGGTGGCGTTGCGCAGGGCGCGGCGCAGCGGGCTGAGCGCGGCGTAGAAGCGGTTGTCGATCCGGTGGCGGGGTTCGCCGTCGTCCGGCCAGACCGCCTCGATGAGGGTGTCGCGGTGGACCCAGCCGGCGTGAGCGGCGAGGTAGGCCACGAGCTCACGGCCTTTGATCCCGATGCCCTCGACGGTCTGGACGTCGCTGTCCGGCGTCGGCCGGTAGAACAGCTGCCACCTGCCGAACAGGGTGAGCAG
>NZ_CDWWEW010000482.1:0-3333 GCF_977966315.1 Frankia sp. CeRuru1 | reverse complement strand
CGGGCGGATGCGACCCAGCGGGTGCCGGCAGATCTTGCCGAGATCTCCGCTGTCCTGGTCGGCCTCGCTCAGCTGGCCCTCACCCGGCGCTGAACCACCGGCCTGCCTCCCCGTTGCAACCCCGCGCCGTCCGACCCGGGCGACCAGACGAGACGTGTTAGGCGCTCAGAGGGACGACAGCTACGGTGTCCCACTGGTAGGTGCCGCCGTCGCGGTACAGCCGCACCAGTCGAAGATCTGCCACAGATACCTCGGCCGGCGGCAGGTCACGTAGACTCGCGACCCGGCGGATGATCGGCTCTGCGGGTGTGTCGCGGTTGCAGTAGGCGATGCCGACGTGCGGACGGAAACGCTGCTCGACGGCGGGCAGGCCACAGGTGGCGGACACGTCGTCCACGGCGTCCCGCAGTCGGGCCAGTGGTTCCCAGGGGGTGACGGTGAAGCGGACGGCGCCGCTCGATCCGGCCAGCGGTCCGACCCGCAGCCGGAACGCCGGCAGGTCACGACACCGTTCCGGGACCCGGCGGGTGACCGTGGTGAGGGTGGCGGGGTCGATCTCGTCGGTGAACGCGAGCCTGCGCACGGTGAGGTGCAGCCCGTCGGCAGCCACCGGGTCGAGACAGTCGAGATCGCGTAGCTGCTGCTGGCAGGTCGCGGCGAGGTCGCGCAGCGCGGCGCTGTCGAACGTCAGGAACCAGTGGAAGCTGCGCCGGCCAGGGGTCCAGCCGGGCCGGTCCCAGTGGTCGGTCATCGAGGGCAGGACGCGGAAGCGTTCCCAATCGTCGTGGACCGGGTCGTGCTCGCTCACCGCGGCGCGCCGTGGGTCAGTGCCTGCGAGACCTCGGCCAGTTCGGCGACGGCGGGCAGGGCCCGCCAGGGCGCGGTGCGGCGGGCGAGTTCCCGGCCGCGCTGGCGGATCGACTCGATCGGCGCGGCACCGGCGCGGGTGAGGGCCTCGACGCCGAGCGCGGCGCCGTGTTCCGGGTCGGGGTCGTCGCCGGCCGTCAGGGCGGTGGCGACATCGAGGGTGATCAGGATGTCGCTCCAGCGGGAACGGTCGGCGCCCGGCAGGCTGCTGGCGGCCTACGCGTAGCTGTGGACGAGGGCGGTGTCGCCGGTGCCGACGTGGGCGGTCGCGGCGTTCGCCGCGATCCGCGCGTAGCTGTAGGGGCCGAAGGAGATACACGGCGACATCCCCTCGGGCAGCTCGGCTCCCTCGGCGAGGTCGAACGCGCGTCCGACGGCTTCCCGCACACCGTCGCGGTCGCCAAGCTGGCCAAGGGCACGGGCCTCGCCGTTGACCGCCAGCCGGATCGCCTGCGGCCCGCCCGCGGCGTAGGTCTGTCCGTCGCGGGCCCGCTCCAAGGCCAGCCGGTAGTCGCCGGCGTAGTAGGCACACAGGCTTTCGGTGCCCCGAACCCAGGCCGCCAGATCGCTGTCCTCGACGGCGAGCGCGAGGGTGAACGCCTCCACGCAATAGGCACGCGCGAGCGGAAAATCCCCGAGGTTCACCGCCATATAGCCGGCCAGCCCCGACAGCCGCCCAGCGGAGCGGAGCAGCCGGATACGGTCCCGGGGCAGCTGCCAGCCCTCGACGAGGGCTTGCACGCCCTTCCGCTGCCGCACGACAAGAGGCATCAAAAGCGCTGGGCCCCGTGCCTCATAGGAGGCGACACTGTCCTCGACGAAACCGTCAAGATAATCAAGAAAAGGAGCCTGCACAGAGGGTCCCGCAAAATACCGTAGCCGAACGCCGACGTCGAGCAGCTCCGCCTGCCGATCATACCCACCGCCGAGGGAAGTGGTCGCGTCCACGGCTGGCGAGACCATTGCCGGAGCGGACGGTCTGATGCCTTCTCCGGTCATCTCGACCTGCGACGCACCCCTGGGCTTCGGCAATTCTTCGGGCCTGACCCGCACGGTTTTCGGCGTCTTGCTGATAAGGAGAGCGTCGGCGGGGGTGAGGTGTTCACGGTCGTCGAGGTCGAGCAGGTTGTGGATGCCGGTTCCGTAGACCTCGGCGAGCAGCGCGAGGATTTGAGGAGTAGGACGGCGGCGGTTGTTCGGCAGCGGCCAGTTCTCCAGCTCCGACAACCGCGGGCCCGTCATAGTGGCGGCGCCTTTGGGGTCCAGGCCAGTACGGGCGGCGTGGGCGTTGATGCGGCCCGCGGCCTGCGTCTGGGTCCAGCCGTGCGCGACGCGGTAGGCGGCGCGGGGGCGCAGCTGGTAGCGGCGGGCGAACTCGACGGCGATCTCGTCGTGGGACATGCCCGCCGTGCGCATCCGCGCCCGCAGTTCCGCCTGCTCCACCCGCAGGCTGGGCCTGGTCGTCACGAGGTCTTTGGCTCCTTCCGCGTCGCGCACCAGAACTGGTGGCGGACGGCGAGTCGGAATGCGCCAACAGTAGCCCTCGACGCTCCTCGTCCCAAGCGGTCCAGCAGGTCCCGCTGTGCCGGAGCGGCGACCTGTCTCGCCGACTCGACGGTTCTGGCGCGTTCGCGGCTGCTGAAGGGGGCTCGTGGCTGTGGTGCGCGCCGTCGGCGGTGTCCGCGTTGGCGGCCTGCTGTCCGCCTACGGCCGCCGTTCGACGACGACCCCTGCACGCCCCACATCCCCCGTTCGGGTCCGACAGCGATCTAGTGCAGTAGTCCGATCGGGTGGGTAGCGGCTAGTCCGGTTGAGTCATTTCCCGCTGGGATGCCGGTCCCACTGCGTAGTGGGACCGCTGCGATGCGACGCAACCGGAGTAGTCCTAGATGGAGGGTTTTTCCTTTCCAGGGCGAGTTGGTCGTTCGTTGGGATTTCCAGTGAGGTGGGCACTGTGGAGGTCCGGGCTCGTACACCACGACTTCGCCGGCGGGCTCGGCGGGGCGCCGCTGGCGCCGTGACTGCCGCCGTGGTGCTGCTCGCCGCCTGTAGCTCTGGCGGTTCCACGCCCGACCCGGCCGCCAGCAGCGGCGCTGCCTCCTCACCCGCGCCGTCGAGCGGGACGCCGTCACCGACACCGACGTCTCCGGCGGACCTCGCCCGTCGGGACGCGGTCACCGCGTACGTCGGCATGTGGAAGGCGTACGCGCAGGCCAGCCACACCTCCGATTGGCAGGCGCCGTATCTGTCGCAATACGCCTCGGGCGACGCCTTGCAGGTCATTACCGGCAACCTGTATGCCGACCACTACAACGGTCTGGTCGCCAGGGGCGAACCGGTGAACAGCCCGCGGGTGACGTCGGTGAGTCCGGAAGACGTACCGAAGTCGGTGATGATCGAGGACTGCGGCGATGACCGAAACTGGTTGCAGTACAGAACCGACGGGTCGTTGCTGAACAACACGCC
>NZ_CDWWEW010000481.1:0-3356 GCF_977966315.1 Frankia sp. CeRuru1 | reverse complement strand
GCCCGCCGCTTCGCCGGCCCGACCCCGAACAGCGTCGTGTAGAACTCCACCGCCGCGTCCACGTCCGAGACGTTCAACGCCAACTGCACCCTGGCCATCCAGACCACCCCTTACATCGACATCCATCTATGTTCTTGCGGGTCGAGGATGACCGCAAACATAGACGTCTGTCAATGGCTGGGGCATGCTGGCGGCACGGCGACCGCCTCCCCACCGGCGGGTCTCCCGGTCGTCGACCCGGTCATCGCCCCCGCGGCGGACGGCCCGCCCGGTCTCGCCGGGACGATCTCCGCGTGCCGAGCCCCGCTGGGCGCCAACCGGGGCCGGCGACCGGTACGCCGGCCCGCGCATCGGCGAAGTCGTCGCCTTTCTGGATAATCCTCAAGGTGAGCCTGAATCGCGAAGACTCTGAATCGCGAAGATTCTGAATTGTGAGGACTAAGACTCAAGAACCCGCCGATGTCGGGATGTCAGGGCAGATCGTACCGCGCTTCGGGAGTATCAGGTCGACCAGGTAACGCTCGACGGCCCGGCGGACGCAGACACTGTCCTGAAAGTAGGCGGTGTGGGTGTAGGAGCGCCAGGTCAACAGCACGCTGTTGGCGAGTTGACGGGCGAGGGACACAGCTCCGGAGTAGGGCGTCGCCGGGTCGCCGGTGCTGCCGACGAGGAGAATCGGCGGAGCGCCGGTGGCATGGAACGGCCCGGTGTAGCGGGAGGCAGCCTTAACCGGCCAGACCACACAGGCAAGGGCACCGAGAGCAGAAAGCAGGCCGAAATGGGGGCTCTCGCGGTTGAGTTCGTCAGAAAGTCGTTGGTAGGCGCCCACGGTCGGGAAGACCTTGTCGGTGCAGGTGATGGCCGTATGCGAGGCAATGGCCGTATGCGCGGCATCGGAGCTGGTGGAGGTGCTGTGCGGCAAGGGGAGGATAGCCCCGATCGGGTCCTGCGCTGCGAAGGAGAGCAGCTCGGAGCCGTCGTTGTTGTCGTCGGCCAGTGCCAATGCTCCCGCGAGCCGCGGCCACTTGGCATGGGAGTACAGCGCGGACCGAACCCCTATCATGGCGGTCACCCAGTTGAGCGTGCGGGCGGCGCCGGTGTCCTTACCGTCCTTACCGCCGGCCGGGATCGGCTTCTCGGTGAGCCGTTCGACCAGGCGGTCGAAGGCGCCGGCCGGGTCGCCGTGGCCGAAGCCACAGTTGGGCCGAGCCTTGCAGTCGGCGAGGAATGCGCCCAGCGCGGTCTCGAAGCCCTGAGCCATTCGGCGTAGGTCCTCCTGCGGTTGGTTCATCCACACGTTGTACACGTCGTCATCCTCACTCCCAGCGCGGGAAGCGCGGGAGTGGATCGCGAACGTGGAGGCGGCGGCTAGCGGATCATTATCCTGCCCGCTGCTGCAACGGACCGGCGCGCTCCCACCGAAGCGCTGGACTGCTCCGACTGCCCAGCCACATACAGGCGGAACGCGTATCGCGTCATCACCAGGGCGAACCTCCCGGCCACGCGGAACTGGACGGTGCTCTGCCCGGCCACCACCACAGTCCGCGCCGTGATTTCCCGAGACGTCCATCCAGGAACTCGCCCTCACCCGGCCGGGTAGCGTCAGCGAGCTTTGCCGCAGGACATGTCGCGCAGCCCGTATCCGAGGTAGGTGAGCGAGCGTCTGCCGAACCCTCCCGGCTCCCCTTTCCGTCTTCTCGCCTTTCCGTCTTCTTGCCGTGACGGCGGCAGCCACGACCCGCCCGCGGGCGCCAAGACGGGTGTTGGCTGCGGTGGAGCCGCCGGGCCGGACCAGCTCACGGGCTGAGATCCAACAGACGCACCGGCTGACCCGCCCACCGATCCGGCGCCGCCGTCGCGATCATCGCACCCTCGGGACGCTCCGGGGTGGGCTCGGCCGCGTACAGGACGTGCGCCGGCGCCCAGCCGGTATCGCGGGCCACCGCGAGCGCGGCCGCCAGGTCCAACTCCACGATGGTCACCGCAGGCAGCGCGGCGATGTGCTCGGCGGTTCCCGGCCGGGCCCGGTCCGCCTCCACCAGCGCACACGCCGGGGCATACAGAAAATGACCCGGCACGGTGTGAGCACGCTGGATCAACCGGGACGCCAGCACGTTGCCATAGCCAGCCGAGACCATCGCCGTCTCGTCCAGCACCACATGCAGCGCGTCGCTCACCGCCCCAACGCCCGCGTCAGCCGACGGTTCAGCTCGGCATCGGCCTGCGCGGCTTCCTCCTCCGTCGGGTCGTAGCCGCTCCACTCCCGCAGCACCGCCCGCGCCCGCTCGGCACGCTCCGCCCGTTCCGCCGGCGTCAGCAGCGTGCTCGCCAACCGCGCCAGATACGCCCGCAACGACAACCCCTCCGCCGCCGCCACCTCCGCCAACCGATCCCGCGCCTCCGCCGGAATCCGCACATTCGCATCCGCCATGGACAGCCTCCTTTCACCCACCCAGCAGGATACGGGTACGTTCGCGTACCCGTATCGGATCCCGGCTACCTGGTAGCGGCGGCCAGCCAGATCAGGGTCGCAGAACTGCCGTAAGTAGTCGGAAGTTGGGTGTGGGCATGCTGCCGGGCGGCGTCACCGTGGGTGGCGTAGAGCGCGCCGATCCGCTCGCGCCACTGGCGGGCCCAGATCCCGAGCTGGGCGGGGTTGCCGTCCCCGGCCCGCAGGAAGTAGCGGCGGACGTGGACCCAGCGGAACAGGTTGACGATCCCGTCCGCCTTGCGGCCGGCGGAGGCGTAGACGGTGTAGAAGTCCGAGGAGATCACCAGCCGGCGCGGGCCGCCGGCGCCGTCGAGCTGGCCGGTGGTCTCGCTGATCCCGACATGGCCGGCGAGCACCGCCGCCGACCGGGTCGGGTCCATCACGAAGCACACCGAGTCCGGGCCGAGGAAGACCCACAGCCACCAGCGCGCCGAGGTGTCCTGGCCGTCGGGGGTGAACACCCGCCAGGTCGTCTCGTCGGCGTGCAGGTGCCACGACCCACGCGACCGTTCGACGATCTTCTCGGCGAGCGGGGTGAGCAGGCCGCCGACCTGGGCGCACACCCCCGTCAGCGTCGCCGGCGAGATCCGGGCGCCCTGGCGGGCCAGGCCGGTGACCAGCGAGTTCCGCGACCGGCCCGCGACATAGCGCTCCACGAGCAGCATCGCGAGGAACCGGTTCGTGAACAGCTCTTTGCCGATCGCCTTCGACGGGCCGGGCGCGGTCACCGTCACCGGCCTGCCGCAGCCACACGCCCGCCGGTAGCGGCGCCGGTGACAGACGAGCAGCTCGACGACCACCCGCCAGTCCACCTGCTCGACCCGGTGCTCACCCAACGGCGTGAACGGCGTCGCGCACTCAGGGC
>NZ_CDWWEW010000480.1:0-3362 GCF_977966315.1 Frankia sp. CeRuru1 | reverse complement strand
ACCGCCGGAAACGACGGGACGGTACGACTGTGGGACCCGATCGAAGGCACACAAACCGGCCAGCTCACCGGCCACACCAGCGGGGTGACCGCGCTGGCGGCCCTACCCCTACCCGACGGACAGATCCTCCTCGCCTCCACCGGAGCCGACGAGACGGTCATCCTGTGGCAGCTCTCGTCGGGTAAAGGGCCTGCCCGACGGAAGGTGTAAGCGGCGCTGACGCTCGCAGGATCGGGGCCACCTATCGGGTCCTGGACACCCACCCGGATAAGCGCCGGGCCGGCACTACGCTCCGGTCGGCGGTGGCGACTCCTGGGAGGGCCGCTTCGGAGCAACCGGCGGAGAAAACCGGGGCAAACCGGCGGGGGGACGAGGAGTGGCGGAGTGCGGGAACGACGCAGGGTGCGGGAACGGCGCCGGATGAGGCACCGATGACCGCGAAGACGATTCCGATCCGGTTCGCCGACGGCGCCGGGGTGGTCGACGTCGCCGAGTCGTTGTCCACCCTGAAGGGGGACGGCCGGTGCCTCTGGCTCGCCGGTGACGAGACGGTCACGATCGAGCGGACGACCCTGTCGCCGGCCGGCGACGGCTTCGCCGATCACGTCAGCTTCTCCGTCGCGGACTTCCTTCCCCTGCCCGAGGAGCCCACGGAGGACGGCACCCAGCTCGAGATCGACCTCGAGGGCATGGACCGGCATGGCGACTATCTGTGGTTCGTCGGGTCGCACAGCCTGGCCCGCAAGCGGGTCCGGCCCCAGCACGCGACCGAGCAGGCCCTGGCCCGGCTGGCGAAGGTGAGCAGCAACGCCAACCGCTACCTGCTCGGGCGCATCCCGGTGGTGCGGGTCGGCGGCCTGCCGACCCTGGTCGCGAGCGCACCCGACCCGGCCTCGCCCGGCGGCGGCAGGCTGACCGCGGCAGCGCTCGGACTGTCCAAGCCCACCCGGTTGACGAAGGCGCTTACCGACGACGACCATCTTGGCCGCTTCCTCAAGATCCCGAGCAAGGACAACGGGCTGGACGTCGAGGGCCTGGCCGTCGTCGGTGAGCGGATCTACCTGGGGCTGCGGGGGCCGGTGCTGCGGGGCTGGGCCGTGGTCCTGGAACTGCGTCTCACCGAGGGAGACGGTCAGAACCTCCTCCTCGCGCCGATCGACGGGGACGGCCGGTATCGCAAGCACTTCCTCGACCTCGACGGGCTGGGGGTACGCGACCTCCTCGCCTCCGGCGATGACCTCCTGCTCCTCGCCGGCCCGACGATGGACCTCGACGGCCCGGTGCGGATCTACCGCTGGCGCGGGGCCGCGCAGGCCCCCACGAGCGTCGTGGTCACCGACGAGGCGATCGAGCGCATCCTGGACCTGCCCGTCGGCGAGGGCGACGACCATCCGGAGGGCATCGCCCTGATGCCCGGCGACCCGTCATCGCTCCTCGTCGTCCACGACAGCCCGGCCGCACGCCGACGCCCGCACCGTCACGAGATCCTCGCCGACGTCGTCCCGCTGCCGCCGGGCTGAACGTCACGCACCCGCGGTGGGACCTTGCGTGACGGAAACGGGGGACGGATCGGAGACCGGACGGGAAAACCTCTGGACGGTCGGGCGATCCGCCGGAGAATAGCCGCGGAGGATATCCCCACGGGATGACGTTCCGTCCTGCTCATCGCTGCCGCTCGCCGCCGCCGCTCGCCGCCGCTCAAGGGACGCACGTGTACGACGAGGTCGACCTGGACGCCATCACCACCAACGCGGATTTCGGCCGTGCACTGACCATCGTGCGCGAGCGCGCGGGGTTGAGCGTGCGGGAGGTGGCGCGCGCCGTCAACGTGCCGGCCAGCACGGTCGGCGGTTACTTCGGTGGCTCCCATCTCCCCGGCCTCAGGTCGGCGAACCTCGTCGAGAACATGCTGCGGGCCTGCCGGGTGGACGACCCCGACGAGATCCGCCACTGGGTCGAGACGTGGCGTCGGGTCCGGCGCGGAGCTCACGGTCGCGGAGCTCACGGTCACGGGGACCATGGCGGCGACCGGATCGGCACCGGACAGGACCCGTCGACGGCGGTCACGATCAGGCCGCCGGTCCAGCGGCTCACCCACCTGCCCGCAATCCGCGGTCGAGACGGCCTGCTCGACCTGCTGGCCGGGCAGCTCCCCACCGGACGCAGGCGCGCGGTCGCCGGATCCGACGTCGGTAACGGGCCCGTCCTCCCCCGGCCTGACGTCCTTCGACCGGACGTCCCCGAACCGGACCTCCCTGGCTCGGACATCCCTCGACCGGACCTCCCTGGCTCGGACGTCCCTGGACCAAAGGGCGTTCGGCCCGACGCCAACGGGGCACGGGTCCACGTGCTGCACGGGCTCGGCGGCGTGGGCAAGAGCACGGTCGCCCTCGCGCTCGCCCGCACCGCGCTCGAACGACGGGTGCGGACCTGGTGGATCAGCGCCACGGGGTCCGGCGCGGTGCGCGCCGGGATGACCGCGCTGGCCGTGGAGCTCGGCGCGACCCGCCACCAGCTGTGCACGGGCAGCCTGTCCGACCTGGTCTGGCGGCTGCTGGCGGACAGCGGACGGCCGTGGCTGCTGATCCTCGACAACGCCGACGATCCGGCCGGCGACCTGGCCCCACCCGGCGGCGACGTGCTCGACGGCACCGGATGGCTGCGGCCGGTCACCCACCCCCACGGAATGGTCGTGGTGACGACGCGCAGCCGGCTGGACTGGGAGGGCCCGTCGCCCGTCGGCGGGACCGCCCGGTCCTGGCTGCGCCTGCACCCGCTCGGCCCCCTGAACGCGGCGGACGCCGGGCTGGCGCTGCGCGACCTGACCGGGGCCGAGCCGGGTCCGCTCGCCGCGGCCGAGAGCCTCGGCCGCCGGCTCGGCGGGCTGCCCCTGGCACTCGCCCTGGCGGGCCAGTACCTCGCCGAGGCGCGGCGAATGCCGGCCGGACTCGGTGGACCGGCGGTCCCGCGGACCTACGTCGACTATGAACACGCGCTCCAGACGGGCGGGCACCAGGCCCTGCTGCGCGGCTTCGGCGGTCCCGGCGGCGCTGGCCGTCGCCGGGAACGCGAGCTCATCGGGCCGACCTGGGAACTGTCGCTGGATCTCCTCGCCGCGCGGGGCCTGGAGCGGGCCCGGGCGCTGCTGACCCTGCTCGCCTGCTTCGGCGGAGACCCGATCCCGTTCGGCCTGCTCCTGTCCGCGGCCGTCCTCGCCGCGTCGCCGCTGTTCCCCGGCCTGCGGGCGACCGAGCTGTGGGAGCTGATCCGCGCCCTGGCCGGCCAGGGGCTGATCGAACACACGACTCCCGACGACCCCGCCACCGACCGGTCCACCACCGACCGGTCCGCCACCGGCGACC
>NZ_CDWWEW010000479.1:1782-3952 GCF_977966315.1 Frankia sp. CeRuru1 | reverse complement strand
TCCCCGAGGAGGAGCTGTGGCCCGCGCCAAAAGCGACAACCATAGCGATGAAACACTGACCATCGACCTGGAAGCGGTCAGGGAGAAATACCGGCAGGAACGCAACAAGCGCAGCGTCGGTCGCACCTACCAGTTCGCGCGCGGTGACTTCAGCCGCTACGCGCGAGACCCCTACACCGAGCGGCAGGAGCGCGAGCCGCTCACCGACGAGGTGGACGTCGCCGTCGTCGGCGCCGGCATCGGCGGCCTGCTGACCGGCGCCCATCTGCGCGAGGAGACCGGCCTGGAGCGCATCCGGCTGATCGACGAGGCCGGCGACGTCGGCGGCACCTGGTACTGGAACCGCTTCCCCGGCGTCCGGTGCGACGTCGAGAGCTACATCTATATGCCGCTGCTCGAAGAGATTGGCACGATACCCACCGAGAAGTACTCCACCGGGCCCGAGATCTTCACCCACCTCCAGCAGATCGCCCACAAGTACGATCTCTACCGCGACGCCCTCTTCCAGACCACCGTAACCGAGTTGCGCTGGGACGAGGCCGCTGGGAAGTGGTTTGTGAGCACCGATCGCGGGGATCTGATCCGGGCCCGGTACGTGGCCATGTCGATCGGTCTGATGCATCGCCCCAAACTCCCCGGGCTACCGGGCCTGGAGACGTTCGCCGGGCACTCCTTCCACACCAGTCGCTGGGACTTCGACTACACCGGCGGCGACAGCACCGGCGGCCTGACCAAGCTGAAGGACAAGAAGGTCGGCGTCATCGGCACCGGCTCGACGACCATCCAGCTCGCCCCGCACCTCGCCGAGTGGGCCGAGCAGCTCATCGTCTTCCAGCGCACCCCGGCCACGGTCGACGTCCGCGGTAACCGGCCCACCCCGTCCGGCTGGGCGGACAGCCTCGAACCGGGCTGGCAGCAGCGCCGGATGGAGAACTTCCACGCGCTGACCTCCGGTATCCCGCAGGACGAGGACCTAGTCCAGGACCGCTGGACCCAGACCACGGCCAAGCTGGCCGCGGCGATCCTGCCCACTGGCGTCGCCGGGGGCGACCCGAAGGAGCGGGCGCTCGCGGCCGAGCGGGCGGACTTCCTGAAGATGGAGGAGCTGCGTTCCCGTATCGACAGCGTCGTCACCGACCCCGCAACCGCCGCCGCTCTCAAGCCGTACTACCGCGTGTACTGCAAGCGGCCCTGCTTCCATGATGGCTACCTCCAGACCTTCAACCGGCCCAATGTGACCCTGGTCGACACTCAAGGGCAAGGCGTGGAGCGGCTCACCCGGGCCGGGGTGGTCGCGAACGGCCGGGAGTACCCGGTCGACTGCCTGATCTTCGCCACCGGCTACGAGCACGAGTTCGCCGTCCCGTACACCGACCGTGCCGGCTATGACATCGTCGGCCGCGATGACGTGAAGCTGTCGGAGAAGTGGGTAGACGGGGCGCGCACCCTGCACGGACTCCAGGTGAACGGCTTCCCCAACTGCTTCATCCTGTCCAAGGTCCAGGCCGGCCGGCACGTCAACATTGCCTACATGCTGGGCGAGCAGACCCGGCACCTTGCATACATAGTCAAGTGCGTCGAGGAGCGCGGCTACCGGGTCGTGGAGGCATCCGAGGCCGGCGAAAAGGAATGGGTCGAGGAGATCCTCCGGCTCGCCACCAACGACATCGACTTCCTCGAGAACTGTACGCCCGGCCTCTACAACAACGAGGGCAACCCGAGCGGGCTGCCCCTGCTTAATTCCAGCTACGGCGGCGGCTCGGTGGAGTTCGTGAACGTCCTGAGGCGCTGGCGCGAGGCGGGTGACCTCGCAGGCCTCGAACTGCGCTGACCACCCCGCCCTTCCGCGAAAGGCGGCAACGCCCATGGACGTAACGCCGATACCCGGCGCTGCTCTCGGCGCCGTCGTGCACGGCGCCGATGTCACCGGAGACATGGACAAGGCCCAATTTGAGGAGATCTGGGCGGCGCTCGACGCGCATCTCGTTCTCGTCCTCCGCGGCCACGAGACCCCCTCCTACGAGGAGTTCCTGGCCTTCGGCCGCCGCTTCGGGTACATCCCGAAGACCGGTCTGACCAGCGGCGCCCACCCTGACCATAACGAGATCCTGATCATCTCCAACCTGGTGGAGGACGGCCACAAGATCGGCGTCGGCGACGCCGGGTGGAT
>NZ_CDWWEW010000479.1:0-1204 GCF_977966315.1 Frankia sp. CeRuru1 | reverse complement strand
GGCAGGGCGCCGTCAAAGTCCTCTTTCGCTGATCAGGGCGATGATCTGGAAGACGCGTTCGGGGTTCCGGGCGGTGGATCGCATGGCTTTGGCGATGTTCCTATGTCCGGTGAGGCGTAACGCGCTGATAGCGGTGTCACGGGCGATCGCCCAGGCGAGGGCGGCGTTGCCCGTGCGGGCGGTGTGGCGGTCCTCGTGGAGGGTCCGGTCGCGGACGTGGTGGACGGCTTCCACCGACCAGTGGCCGCGGGCGCGGGCGGCGAGGTAGCGGGGGTGGCCCTGTTCGGCGGGCAGGCTCGTGACCAGGTAGAACACCTCTTCGGACCAGGTCGGCTCCGCGGTGACGGTCTTCTTGCGCCGGGTCCGGCGGCGCAGTTGGACGACTTGTTTCGTGCCCCAGAAGCCGACCAGTCCCGGCGTGGTGATGGTCAGTGCCTTCAGCGAGCGGACCTCGGTCCGTCCGTGGCCCTTCTCGAAAGGTCGTGACCAGGTCCGGGGTCTGGTTCCAGGGCAGCCGGGTCAGGTTCGCGTGGACGGTCGGCTGATTCAGTTTGATCACGAAAAGCCAGTGGCCGCCCCTGGCCCGGATCTTCCGGGCGAGCCGGGTGTGGCTGTGGAGCGAGTCGGCCGTGACCAGGACATCGGCCAGATCGAGCCGGCCGGCGAGCGCCTCGACCGCGGCGATCTCGTCCCCACCGATGATCCGTTGGTGGCCGGCGGCGATCCCGCCGTGGTGCCAGACCGCCTCGACGACCGCCTCCTGGCTCATCGCCCCCGTCTCGGTGAACGAGCGGGCGCCTTTGAGGGTCTTGCCGTCGAAGGCCAGCCCCCGCGGCCCGGCGGGCGGGTCCGCCGACGCCTGGGCCTTCGCGATCCAGCCCGAGAGCGCCGCGTCCAACGCGGCCGGATCAGCGCCCTCGACCAGGCGGCGGATCGTCCGCTCCGAGGGCACCCCACGGGCCAGCCCGAACCCCGCGAGCAGGTCGGCCGGCAGGTCGACCGCCCACTCCCAGACCGCCGCGAACGTCTGCTGACCCGCCAGCACCCCGGCGAGCCACAGCGTCAGCACCGACGCCAGCTCGAACCTGCGCCCTCGTGCCTTCCGCCGGTCGCGCACCCCGCCCAGCGCGGCGAGCAACCCGGCCGGCCGCTCGACTACCCGAGCCGCCAGGCGGGCCCGCTGACCATCCGGAATCCGGACAGG
>NZ_CDWWEW010000478.1:0-3384 GCF_977966315.1 Frankia sp. CeRuru1 | reverse complement strand
TCCTGGGCGCGCCCAGCGTTCCCACGGGCCTGCGGGAGTGCGCCGGGTGCGGCGCGCCCGTGGCCCGGCCGGGCCAGGACGAGCAGGACGAGCAGGACGAGAGCGTCGCCCTGGAGGGCAGCTGCGCGGGATGCGGCCACCGCTACTCGTTCACCGTCAAGCTGCGACCGGGCGAACGGGTCGGCCGCTACACCGTGCACGGCGTCATCGCGCACGGCGGGCTCGGCTGGGTATATGCCGCGACCGACGACAACCTCGGCAGCGACGACGTGCAGGCCTGGGTGGTGCTCAAGGGCCTGCTCGACGCGGCGAACCCGGAGGCGCGTCGGATCGCCGAGGGAGAGCGGCGCATCCTGACCACGGTGTCCCATCCGGGCATCGTCAAGATCCTCGACTATGTCACCCACCATGGCGAGGACTACATCGTCATGGAGTACGTGCCGGGGGTGTCCCTGGCCGGCCTGGCCGAGGTCGGGGTGGCGGGACCGGACGGGCGGTCGGCTCCGCCGTCGGCCGCCGATGTGATCCGCTACCTGCTGCGGGTGCTTCCGGCCCTCGGGCATCTGCATCGCCTCGGGCTGGTCTACTGCGACCTGAAACCGGAAAACGTGATGGTCACCGCCGAGGACGTCAAACTGATCGACCTCGGCGGGGCGCGCCGGCTCGACGACCGCGTGTCGGGATACCTGTCCACGCCCGGCTACCGGGCCCCCGAACTCGACGACGACGGGGAACGCCCGGCGGGCATCGCGCGCACCGCGCCCACGGTCACCACCGACATCTTCGCCGTCGCCCGGACCCTGGCCCGTCTCGTCCTCGGCCGGTTCCCGGGCTTCCTCGGCGCCTACCGGCACACCCTGCCGCCGCGCCGGGCCCATGCCCCGTTGCGGGACTTCGAATCCCTGGATCGGCTCCTGCGCCGGGCCACCGCGACCGATCCCGACCAGCGCTTCCAGAGCACCACGGAGCTCGCCGACGAACTGGTGGGGGTGCTCTACGAGATCGTGGCCAGAACGGAGGGGCCGGTCCCCCCGTTGGCCAGCCGGTGGTTCGACGCCGTCGGGCATCCCACCGGGGAGGCGGGGCCCGCCGGGAGCCCCGCATGGTGGGAGGTCCTCCCCGATCTGCGCATCGACCAGGACGATCCATGGGCGCCCGGACTGACCGCCGGTTCGGACGAGGAACCGGCCTCCCTGGCCACCCGGCTGGCGGCGATCGTCCCGAGGACCACCGAGGTGCGGCTATCCCTGGCCCGCGCCCAGATCCGGGCCGGGCAGCTCCATGAGGCGGCGGGCACTCTGGACGACGCGGCCGCGGAGCAGCCGCGGGAATGGCGGGTCGACTGGTACCGGGGTCTGCACGCCCTCGTCGGACGACAACCGGCCGTGGCCGCCGCGGCGTTCGACCGGGTCTACTCCCGGGTCCCCGGGGAGCTCGCTCCGCGCCTCGCCCTCGCGACCGCACTCGCGGACGTGGCGACCACCACGGGCACCGCGACCACCGCGGGCACCGCGGGCACCACGGGCACCACGGGCACCGCGCCTGAACGTGACGCGGCCCGGCACCGGGCCGCAGCCCTGTTCGACGTCGTCTCCACCATCGATCCGAGCACGACCAGCGCGGCGTTCGGGCTGGCCCGATGCCGGACCGATCCGGCCGACAAGATCGACGCTTATCTACGGATCCCTCCGTCGTCCGCCGCCTACACCGCGTCGCGGATCCGCATGATCGGGGTGCTCGTCGGCCGGGCCACCCGACCAGACCGCGCGGCCTCGGGATCGGCGGCCCTGCACCGGGCGGCGACGATACTGGCCGATCCAAGGCTCGACCTGGGCGAACGACGCCGGGCCGAACTGCACCGTGACCTGTTCACCGCCGCCCTGGCCCTCGTCACGACCTACCCGGCCGCCTACCCGGCCGCGGATGCGCCCCGGCCACCGACCCTGCTCGGTCGGGTCATGGTGGAACGGGACCTCCGCTTCGGACTGGCCGAGACCTACCGGGAGATGGCCCGGTTGGCCGGTGACCGGGCCAGCCGGGTCCGCCTCGTCGACCAGGCGAACCGCATCCGTCCCCGCACGCTGCTCTGACGTTGACATCCTTGCTCAGCCAGCTTCTTTGCTCAGCCGTAGCTTCCTTGCTCATAGGCACTGAGCTGCGGTGCGCAGGTGGTCAAGCAGGTCGTCGACGAGTTGCTGGGGACTCGCGTGACCCTTCCCGTCAGCGGCGAGATGCCCCGCCAGGGCAAGGTCGGCAGCCCCGTGCGCGAGTGCCCGCACGAGAGATGCCACGCGCACCGGGTCACCTGCGGGCAACGCACCAAGCTGTTGGGCCGCGGTGACGGTATCGACGAGCATGGTCTGCGCGGCGTGGGCCGCTGTCAGGCCGCAGTGCTCAGCTCCCGCGAGTCGATCGACCAGGCGCCAAATACCAGCCTGAAGCGTGCCGGGTACTCCAGGGCCCAGGTGATGTACCCGGGCTTCGCCTGGCCCGCCTGGCCCGCCTGGCCCGCCGGTTCACGGCCCGCCGGTTCACGGCCCGGTCAGGGACGGCCGCCGTCGAGCAGCGGGGGGCGGCCGGGTACGCGTAGGCCCGGTCGCAGCCACTCGTCGTACAGGCGGGACCAGGTTCCGTCGAGCATGATCTCGCGAAGCACGCCGTTGACGAACGCGACGAACTCGTCGTCTCCCGCCGTGTCCCCGGTGATCGGCATGGCGATACCGTAGGGCTCGTCGAGCCAGCCGCCGGCTTCGGAGCCCGCGCCGAAGGCGCTCGGCCCGAGCACCGTCGTGTCGGGGTCCTGGGCGGCTAGCCCGGCGAGGAGGACATCGTCGCCGGCGATCGCGTCGACGTCACCGTGCTGGAGCGCGACCAGGCAGTCGGCGATGCGGGCCCGGGTCACCGGTCGGGGTCCCGGCGCCGGCAGCTGCGCCAGCTTCTCGCTGGACGTGCTCCCCGCCGACGAGCAGACCGGTCGTCGGACGAGATCGGCGATACCGCGGAACCCGGCGTTCTCCCGGACCAGCAACCGCAGAGTCGACTCGTAGTACACGTCGGAGAACCGGACCTGCCGCTTGCGCTCGCAGGTGATGGTCATGGTGGCCACGAGCATGTCGACCATGCCGGAACGGAGCAGGTCCTCCCGCTCGGAGGTGGTGACGGCACGGAACTGGACATGATTGTCGACCCGCTCGGCGCCGAAGATGGCCGCGGCGACCGCGCGGGCTATGCCGACGTCGAACCCCTCCAGTCGCAAGGTGCGCCAGTTCATCAACCCGGCCGGGGGCGCGTCGGTGGCGATGCCCACGCGCAGGTAGCCGCGGTCCTGCGCGATCGCGCGCAGGCGGCTGCCCACCGGCATCCGGCCGGGGGGAGGCATCGGGG
>NZ_CDWWEW010000477.1:0-3429 GCF_977966315.1 Frankia sp. CeRuru1 | reverse complement strand
CCGTCCGCGACGTGTGGAAGGTGGAGGATGGCGGAGGCGGCTGAGCCGCACAGACCCGGGAGCCGGGGGCGACAACGATGGTGACGGCGCTGTCACTGCTGCTCGGTCTCCTGATAGTGCTGGTCATCACTGTGGCGACCGGCTACTTCGTCGCCCAGGAGTTCGCCTATATGGCGGTCGACCGGTCCCGGTTGAACGCGGCGGCGGCAGCCGGCGACGCCGCGGCGCGACGGGCGTTGAAGGTGACCGGACGTACCTCGTTCATGCTCTCGGGTGCCCAGCTCGGGATCACGGTGACCGGTCTGCTGGTCGGGTACGTCGCCGAGCCGCTGATCGGCAGCGCGCTGGGCGACGTGGCCTCGGGTGCCGGTTTGTCGACGGCCATCGGCGTCGCGCTCGGTACCGTGCTGGCGCTGGCGTTCTCCACCTTCGTTCAGATGGTCTTCGGTGAGTTGTTCCCGAAGAACCTCGCGATCGCCCGGCCGGAGCCGGTGGCACGCAGGCTCGCCTGGTCGACGCTGCTCTACCTGAAGGTCTTTGGCTGGCTGGTCTGGGTGTTCGACCAGTCGTCCAACCTGCTGCTCCGTCTGCTCGGCATCCAGCCGGTCCAAGACGTCGAGCACGCCGCCTCAGCACGCGATCTTGAGCACATCGTGGCCGAGTCGCGGGAGCGGGGTGACCTGCCCGCGGATCTCTCGCTGATGTTGGACCGCATCCTGGACTTCCCGCACCGCGACGTGGAGCACGCGATGATCCCCCGCTCGCAGGTGGACGTCGTTGAGCAGGACCGCCCCGTGGGCGAGGTCAGGGTGCTGATGAGCGCTGGGCACTCCCGGTACCCGGTCGTCGACGACGACGGGCGGGTTACCGGGATCGTCCAGCTTCTTGACGTGATGGACGCGCCCGACGATGCCCCGGCCCGCGAGCTCGTCCGGCCGGCTCTCGTGATCTCGACGCTGATGCCGCTACCTGCCGCCCTCGCCGAGATGGCGAGGAAGAAGGTACAGTTCGCTTGCGTCGTGGACGAATTCGGCGGCTTCGCCGGGATCCTGACCATCGAGGACCTGGCCGAGGAGTTCGTAGGGGAGATCACCGACGAGCACGACGCCGCCGCCGCGTTCGAGGGAGCCAACCCGATCGGCGACGGAGCGTGGCTGGTACCGGGCAGCTTCCACATCGACGAGGTCGAACGCACGCTCGGGCATCAGATGCCTCCGGGCGACTACGAGACGATCGCCGGTCTGGTGATCTCCGCTCACGGCGCGCTGCCCAAGACCGGGACCGTTGTCGACGTCACGCTGCCCCCGGACCCAGGGGAGCTCGCGCTGTACGACGAGGCGCCGCGGCGGGTGCTGCGCGCCATCGTGATGGATGTCGACAACCACGTGCCCGCGGCGATCCGGCTGGAGCTGCTCGACGAGCCGGTCCGCGATCGGGAGGACTGACGTGGACAACCCCTGGGTCGTTGCTCTCTGCACGGTCGCGATCATCGGGCTGAGTGCGTTCTTCGTGGCGGTCGAGTTCGCCCTGCTCGCCGCGAAGCGACACCGGTTCGAAGACGCGGCCAGCCGCAGCCGCGCGGCCCGCGCCGCGCTGCGCAGCTCCGGCGAGCTGACGGTGCTCCTGGCCGGCGCCCAGCTGGGGATCACGGTCTGCACGCTCGCACTCGGCGCGATCACCAAGCCGGCCGTACACCACTGGCTGAAGCCCGCGATCGAGGACCTCGGCGCCCCGACCTGGTTCGCCGGCGCCGGCAGTTTCGTGCTCGCGCTGGTGATCGTCACGTTCCTGCACCTCGTCGTGGGCGAGATGGCCCCGAAGTCGTGGGCGATCGCGCACCCGGAGAAGTCCGCGATCCTGCTCGCCCTGCCGATGCGGGGCTTCATGTGGGCGACGAGGCCGGTTCTGCGGGCGCTGAACAGCGCGGCGAACTGGTGCCTGCACCGCGTCGGTGTCGAGGCCACCGACCACCTCGTCTCCCGTCAGAACCCCGCGGCACTGCGCCACCTCGTCGAGCACTCCGCGAACGTCGGCGCGCTCGACGAAAGCTACGCCGCGCCGCTCACCGGCGCGCTCGACCTGCGGAACCTGCGGGTGCGCGACCTGGTCGCGCCAGGCCGGGCGTTGGCGGCCGTGGAGCCGGACGCGACTGTCGGCAACGTGCAGGCCGCCAGCCGGACCTCCAGCCACCTGCGGATTCTGGTTCGGCGGGGCGGAACCGACTGGGGCGTCGTCCACGTGCGCGACACCCTCGCCCTGGGCGCCGCCGAGCCGATCCGTGACCTGACCAGGCCGGCGTTCCGGCTCGACGGCGACACGCCGCTGCACACGGCCCTCGCCCAGATGCGCGAGACCCGCAACCAGCTCGCCGTCGTCCTCGACGACGCCACCACTCTCGGTGTGGTCACCCTCGACGACGTGCTGCGCCGGCTCCTGCCGCTCGACACTCCGACACCCGCGCTGACGGGCGGGCAGGCGAGATGAACCGAGCCACACCGCCCTTCCGGAAACGGACATCGTCCGTTCCCGGCCGCCGTCGCACGAGTTCTGATACGACACAGATGGTCACTGTCCGCGCTCGGGGCCGGAGGGCCTCGACGCCTGTCATTGAGAAAGGTCAGGGAGCACGATGCCGATCTGGGACCGCCTGCGCGCCTCCACGCAGACGATGCAGGGCCAGCTCACCGCGAAGAAGAACGAGCTCAAAAGCGGCGCTTTCCGGGACGCCAGCATGGCGATGTGCGCGCTCGTCGCGGCCGCCGACGGGCACATCGACCCCTCCGAACGGCAGCGCGTCGCCTCCCTGATCGCGACGAACGACGTGCTGACCAACTTCCCGTCCGACGACCTGCACCGTCGGTTCGACGGCTACCTGGCCAAGATCCAGCAGGACTTCGCCCTCGGGAAGGTCTCCGTCCTCCAGGAGATCGGGAAGGTGAAGAAGAAGCCGACCGAGGCCCGCGCCGTCATCCAGATCGGCATCGTCATTGGCGGCGCCGACGGAGACTTCGACAAGAGCGAGCAGGCCGTCGTTCGCGAGGCGTGCTTCGCGGTCGGCCTCAGCCCCGAAGAGTTCGACCTGTAACGACGCACCACCGAGCCGGCCGAGGCCCCTACATGGCAGCGCGAAGCCGGCTACCTCGGACCGGCCGGCAACCTGCAGTGTCGGTCGGCTGCGTCCGGACCTCCGCCGTGGCCGTCCATGCCCGACCTTGACGAGCTGACAGCAGGCGGTCACATAAGCCCGAGGCATCGCGGCCTTCGCCGTAAGGGCCGGCCAGCGCGTAGCGGAGAGTTAATCTTGGCGCGACGTCCTTGGTCGAACGCCGCGCGGCGGACGGTCCGTCACCAGTGTCCGCGCAGGTCGGCGACGGTCCGTCCTGGACCGTCCGCCGCAAAAGCGGAAGGTCGGCGGTTCGACCCCGCCCC
>NZ_CDWWEW010000476.1:2225-3803 GCF_977966315.1 Frankia sp. CeRuru1 | reverse complement strand
CGACGGTGCTCAGCGGCCCGGACGGCTCCGCGCCGCACGGCTTGGGCGCCGGGGACGACACGATGATCTCCTCGGGTGGCGCGGCGGATTCCCCACCGCCGGGGATCGTCGCCGGCGGGCCGGGCCCGTCCGACACCTCCGGTCACCGGATCCCACCCGGCCTCATGACGGTGGGCGCCGATCGGGACCACGTTCTGCTCGGGCCGCCGGGGAGGCTCGACCTGCCCTCGGACTTCTCGACGGGCGGTGTGGGCGGCCCGCACGGTGCCTCCGCCGGGGACGGCCGGGGAATCTTCGGCTCCCGGCGGGCCGCGGTCGTCGCCGCCATTGTCGTGGTCCTCTTCTTGGCCCTCGGGGCGACCTTCGCCGTGGTGCTGACCGGCCGTGACTCCGGGGCGGACTCCGGGGCGGACGCGGTGGCCGCCCCGGTGGTCACCGCGTCGCCGGCCCCATCCGCCACCGGCCCGACCGGGCCACCCGCCTCCGCCGTGAACCTCGTCCGGGTGGCGGGATCCTCGGAGGTCGCCCCGATTACCGAGACCGCCTACAACGAGTTCCGTCAGGTGCAACGCAACGTCACCGTCAGCATCGAGCCCACGACGACCGAGGACGGTTTCGCCGCGCTGTGCAGCGGCAAGGCCGACATCGCCGGCGCCTCGTTCGAACTCAATCCCGGATTCGTCAAGAACCCCGACTGCGAGAAGAAGGTCGTCGGGTTCGAGGTGGCGCACCACACCCTGCCGATCGTGGTCAACCCGCAGAACACCTGGCTGCACTGTCTGACCCTGCGGCAGGTCAAGCAGGTGTGGGGGGCCGGTTCCGCCGTCACCCGGTGGAGCCAGATCGACCCGTCGTTCCCGGACGAGCCGATCACGTTTGTCGGGCCGCCGCGCGGCTCCGTGCAGGCGCAGGTGTTCAACGCCACGATCAGTAACGCCAGCGACCGGTCCCGCGAGTACCGGCAGGCCGATCTCAGCGGGGTCGCCAACGACGTGGCCGCCGACCGCTCGGCCATCGGCTACCTCGACTTCCCCACCTACGAGACCTTCGGCACCAAGCTGCGCGGCGTCGAAATCAACAATGGTGACGGGTGCGTGGCGCCGAACGCCGTGTCGGTCGGCACCGGCGTCTACCTGCCGCTGTGCAAGCCGCTGTTCGTCTACGCCCGCACGGACGCCCTGCGCCGGCCGGCGACCGCCGCTTTCTTGCGCTACTACCTGGAGAACGGCCGGAAGATCGCCTTCGACGCGCACTACGTCCCCCGCAACGACGACACGGTCGGGGAGAACGTCGCCAAGCTCGCGAGCCTGACGGCAGGCGTGGGACCCGTGCCGGCCTAGCCGCCCCCGCCCCCGCGCCTGGGCCTCCGCGCCTGGGCCCCCGTGTGCGGGAGCGGTCACCGGCGAGCGGCCGCGGGTGAGGACCGGGCGTGCGGGTGAGCTCGGACGGCGGTGGAGGGCCGGCGCGACACGCATCGTCACCGTACGTCTTTGGCTGCTACTGAGAGTGATAGCTTGCCGCTGCGCGCCCGGCGGATCTCACCTTCTCCACTCCGCATCAGGGGCCGCTTGGGCTCAC
>NZ_CDWWEW010000476.1:0-1856 GCF_977966315.1 Frankia sp. CeRuru1 | reverse complement strand
GGTCGCCGCTGCCGCGGCGATCCTCATCGGCACGGCGCTTCCCGCGAGCGCCGCGACAGCGGACACCACGGTGACCCTGACCCTCACCGGAGGGGCCGTGAGCATCACGGCTCCGGCAACCGCCGCCCTCACCGGCACGATCGGCACGACACCCGTCTCCGGCCAGCTCGGGCAGGTTCAGGTCACCGACACCCAGGGCACGACGGCACCGAACTGGGTGGTGAGTGTCTCGACCACCAACTTCAACGCCCCGCAGGGATCCGGTATCGCCCCGATCCCTGCCACCGGGATTCACTACGACCCGGGGACGGTCACCCGGGTGAACAACACGGGGGACGCTACCCCCGTGACCTTCACCGGGGAGTTCCAGCCCCTCCAGACGGTGACGGCGACCAGCGGGCCGGGTACCAACTCGGCGACGTGGAACCCCACGCTGACGGTCGACATCCCGACCACCGCCGTCGTCGGTACCTACACCGCCACGATCACCCACTCGACGGTGCCGTGATCGAGGTCGCGGGATGAGGAGAGGCGCCTTTCTCGGTGCCCTCGCGGTGGTGGTCGGGATACTCTTCCCGACCACCACCGTTTCCGCTGCGTCGGCTGCCTCCCGGAAGGGAACCGTCCGCACCGAGGGGACCTTCGGGATCCGGCTGGCCGAGGTCACCGCGGCCCTGACGCGTGATCCCCGAGCCAAGCAGTACATCGTCGACCACCTCAAACCGGGCGCCACGATGCACCGCCGGGTGCAGGTCGTGAACAACACCGACGGCCCGATGCGGATCGAGCTGTATCCGGGGGCCGCGAACCTGGGGGACAGCGCGTTCCACTTCGCCGAGGGGCGGACGCCGAACGAGCTGACCACCTGGACGAGCCTGGACCGGCCGGTGGTCGACGTCGCCGCGCACTCCCGGGAGACGGCGACCGTCGCCATCGATATACCGCGGGACGCCTCGCCGGGGGAACACTACGGCGTGCTCTGGGCCCAGGCGGGCAGCCCGGCCCCCGAGGACAGCGGGGTACAGATGGTCAACCGGGTCGGGATCCGGATGTACCTGGACATCGGCCCCGGCGGTCCGCCGGCCGCCGACTTCACGATCGCCGCGCTCACCGCGAAACGCCTGCTCGACGGGCGGTTGGCGATCAGCACGGAGATCCGCAACACCGGTGGCCGGGCGCTGGACATGTCCGGTGAGCTGACACTGACCGACGGGCCCGGCGGCCTGCGGGCCGGTCCGTTCCCGGCGAACCTCGGGACGACGGCGGCCCCCGGGGAGGTCAGCCCGGTCTCGTTCGCGCTTGACGGGCAGATGCCCGCCGGGCCGTGGACCGCCACGGTGACGTTGCGCAGCGGGCTGGTGGAACGGACCGCCACGGCGGTCATCCGCTTCCCCGACCGTCGCGGCGCGTCCGAGCGGGTCGCGGTGAAGACGACGTCGACCCGGCGGGTGGCCGTGACATCCGCGGCCGTCACCGGCGGGTCCCTGTTCGTCCTGGGCACGTTGTTCTCGCTGGGGCGCCGATGGCGGCGTCGCCGGGCCCCGGGGCGTGACGTGCCGGATGGCGCCGGGGAGCGGTCCGCACCGGAGCGGGAGAACGGGCCTTGACCGGAGCCGGGGAGCGGTCCTAACCGGAGCAGGAGTCGGTGTAGGGGAGGCGGGGAATGAGCCGGCTCCATTCGGCCGGGCTCAGGGCCGCGCCCGGCCTGGCGCAGGCCAGCCGGCGCAGCCTGGCCGGGTCGAGCGTCCCGAGGAGGACCGACCCCTTGCCGGTGGTCAGCGCGACGGTCTCGGTGCCGGTCTTGGTGCCGGTCACGGCCACCGCTCGGGCGGGTGCGTCCAGGACGCCCAGGGGGG
>NZ_CDWWEW010000475.1:0-3435 GCF_977966315.1 Frankia sp. CeRuru1 | reverse complement strand
GGCGCGTCCGACGAGTGTGCCTGCTGCCCGTGATCCGTCGAGGAAGATGCGGTCACGGTGCGGGGGGAAGCGCGGACGCCGACGACAGCGGGCGATCCTCGATCGTGGCGCCGAGCCTCGTCGCGTGCCGCTGATCCCCCGGCTGTGCCCGCGGGTGCCGGTCCGTCGGGCGACCCCGGCGGGAGCGGCGGGTGCGCACGGCGGCGAAGACCCGGCATCCGAGGTAGAAGGCGAAGGACAAGGTGGTGATGTAGGGGCTGATCGGGAGCGTTCCGCCGAGGGCGAGCAGGATCCCGCCGACGGTGGACGTGGTGGCGAACAGCACCGACAGCGTTGTGGCCAGGCCTCGGCGGGCGGTGGCGACCTCGGGGTCGAGGCTGGCGAAGGTCAGCGGCCGCCACAGCACCAGCAGCGCTGCGAGGACGATCCCGGCGATGAGGGAGAGTACGGCGAGCCGGGAGGTGTCCACGGCCACGATCTGGCCGGTGAGCAGGCCGAACTTGTTCGCGGCCCGGCCTTTGTACAGGGCGAGGAACAGGACGCCGAGCCCGAGGCCGAAGGGCATGAGGACCCCGATGAAGGAGTTGCGGTTCCGGGCCCGTTCCCCCATCAGCCCGATCAGCAGGGCTGCGAGCAGTGCTCCGATCAGGGAGCCGGTGACGACGTTCGCGCCCAGCAGGAGGAAGCCCGCCGCGCCGGCGAAGGACAGCTCGCTTACGCCGTGCACCGCGAACGCGAGGTCCCGGTAGGTCACGAAGACGCTGATGACACCGCACAGGACACCGAGGACAGCGTCGGCGAGGATCGAGTTGTGGAGCAGGGACAGCAGTTCGCCGTAGTCGTCGAAAACGAACATCCGGTCCCACAGGCTCATCGGACCGCCTGTAGGTCATGAGGGGCTTCCGGAACCCCGCTGATGAAGATCCGGCCGGCCGACCAGTCCACTGTGATATCGGTGTCGTGCAGCGCGGACAGGTTTTCCGACGCCAGGACGTCGCCGGCTGGTCCCAGCCCGATGCCGCCGGCGGCGAGATACAGGACTCGGTCGGCGTACGGGAGGATCGGGTTGATGTCGTGCGTGACGAAGAGCACAGCGGTGCCGTGGGTGTGCCGCCGTCGGTTGATCAGGGTCGACAGGGCCTCGCGGCGCGGTGCGTCCAGCGAGGCCAGTGGCTCGTCGCACAGCAGCAGCACCGGATCGGTCGCCAACGCCTGGGCCATCCTGATCCGCTGCATCTCGCCGCCGGAGAGCCCTGCTACGGCCCGGTTGGCCAGGGCGGTGGCGTCGACCGCTGCGAGTGCTTCGTCGACCCGGTGCCGGCGGGTGCGGGCGGGCCGGCCTGGCCCCCACCGTCTCCCGTCCAGGCCGAAGCGCACCAGTTCGTGTACCAGGACCGGGGCCAGTGGGGCGGTGGCCTGCTGCTGGGGCACGTAGCCGATCCGGCTGCTGCCCCGCCGCGGTGGCTCGCCATCAACCGTGATCACGCCTGTACGCAGTGGGTGGAGCCCGAGGGCCACTCGCAGCAGGGTGGTCTTGCCGGCCCCGTTCGGCCCCAGCACCGCCAGGAACTCGCCTGCGGCCAGGTCCAGATCGAGCCCCGACCACAGGGTGCGGGTGCCGTACCCGACCGAGCCGTCCCGGATCCGTAGCACCGGATCAGGCGAGCTCATGTCTTCAGCGCTCCGGCCACCGCGTTCAGGTTCTCGGTCATCCAGGTCACGTAGTCCTTGCCGGCGGGCAGGGTCTCGGTCACCGGTACCACCGGTACGTTCGCGGTCTTCGCGGCGTCCAGGACCTTCTCGGTCTCCACCCCGGTCGTCTGCTCGTTGTAGGCGAGCAGTTTGACCTTCCCGTCGTTGAACAGGGCGAGGGTGTCCGCGAGGGCGGCGGGTGGGACACCTTCGCCTTCCTCGATCGCCTCGCTGAACTCCTCGGGGGTCTCGTTCTCCAGCCCGCAGGCCTCCAACAGGTAGAGCGGGAGCGGTTCGGTGATCGCGACACCCGCGCCCGCCGCGGTCTCCTTGATCGAGGCTTCGGTGCCCTTCAACGTCGTCAGCTTGTCGGTGAACGCCTTCTCAGGACCTCCGCGCCACACTGACCTACGGGCTCGCAGGCACCACAGAGGGACGACGTCGGACCGGACGGCACCAACATCCTCATCAGGACAGGGTGCCGGCGCAAGCCGGCATGATCACTGACCTGGGACGATGGGGTTGCTGAGGCCAACATCCATCCGACAGGCGGAGGGCACTTCCGAGGTGCGATTGTTGCATACCCCCTCGAAGATCGATCTCCGGTATGACGACCCGAACCTGGTCGCCGCCGCCGGGCTGGTGCCGGTGATGCGGCTGGCCGAGCGGGCCGGCCTGCCCGGCCTGGTCGCCGAGCACGTCCGCCTACCCGCCGCGGCCGGATCGGCCGGGGCGAACGTGGAGGCGAAGGTCGGCTGTGTGGTCGCGGGCATGGCCGCCGGAGCGGACAGCATCGACGACCTGGCGCTGCTGCGCCACGACGCCCTGGGCGAGCTGTTCGGCGGGATCCGGGCGCCGTCGACGCTGGGGACATTCCTGCGGGCGCTGACCTGGGGCAACGTCCGCCAGCTCGGCAAGGTCCACCGGCTGCTGCTCACCGAACTGTCCGCGACGACCCCGCTGCTCGGCGGGGCCGGCGTGCTGGCGTTCGTCGACCTGGACTCCTGCCAGCGCCGGGTGTTCGGCCCGGCCCAAGCAGGGCGCCGCCTTCGGCCACACCAAAATCGCCAGTAAGTCGGTGTTCGTCCGCGGCCTCAACGCCCTGATCGGCACGGTCTCGACCCCGACCGGCGCCCCGCTGGTCGCGGCCACCCGGCTGCGCGGCGGCAACGCCGTCTCGTCCAGGGGCGCGGCTAGCTTCCTCACCGAGACCCTCGCCACCGCCCGCGACGCCGGCGCCACCGGGATCATCGTCGCCCGGATGGACTCCGGCTTCTACACCGCCGACGTCGTCGCCGCCGCGTCAAAGCCCTCAACCCCAAGGCCAGCCCCGGCCAGGGCGACCTGTTCCCGGCCTGGCGCTACCACGCCGTGTTCACCGACAGCCCGTTCACCCTCGCCCAGACCGAGACCCAGCACCGCGGCCACGCGATCATCGAACAGGTCAACGCCGACCTGATCAACGGCCCGCTCGCCCACCTGCCCTCAGGCCGCTTCACCGCCAACGCCGCCTGGCTCACGCTGGCTGCCCTGACCCACAACCTTCTGCGCGCCGCCGGCGCCCTGGCCTCGCCGTTCCACGCCCGCGCCCGCGGCGCCACCCTGCGCGCCCACCTGATCAACATCCCCGCTCGCCTCGCCCGCCGCGGCCGCGGCCAGATCACCTTGCACCTGCCCACCGGCTGGCACGCCGAAAACGCCCTGACCGGCCTGTTCACAGCCCTGCGCACCCCCGCCCAGGCC
>NZ_CDWWEW010000474.1:0-3435 GCF_977966315.1 Frankia sp. CeRuru1 | reverse complement strand
CCCCGTGATCAAGAAAATGGGCTGGTCAGAGACCTAAACCGAACGTGCGGAGTGCAGGGGACCGACGTCAGATGCCGTTCGGAGACGATCAACAGCCTGTCGGTGCATTCGCGGCGGGCGGTGCCGACCCAGCGTTCCGCGATCGCGTTCGCCTTCGGAGTTTGTGGGGGTGTGCGGACCACGTCGATGCCGGCCCCGGTGAAGACAGCGTCGAAGGAAGCCGTGAACTTCATGTCGCGGTCACGGAGGAGGAACCGGAACCGGTGGCAACGCTCGTCGAGATCCATCAGCAGGTTTCGTGCCCGTTGTGTGACCCACGCCGAGGTCGGATGCTTCGTGACCCCGAGAACATGGACGTGGCGGGTGGCGTGTTCGACGACGAAGAACACGTAGATCCGCTGCAGGAACACGGTGTCCACCGTGAAGAAATCGCAGGCCAGCAGGCCGGATGCCTGCGCGGACAGGAACGTACGCCAAGAGGCGTCGGCTCGGCGGGGCGCGGGGTCGACGCCGGCGCGGTGCAGGATCCGCCAGACGGTGGCGACCCCGACCGGGTAGCCCAACCCGATCAGTTCTCCCTGGATCCTGCGGTGGCCCCAGGTCGGGTTCTCCCGCGCGAGGCGCAGGACCAGCTCGCGGATCTTCCGGCGGACCGGTGGCCGTCCGGGCGTCTTGCGCGGGTAGGTCCATTTTCGTGCGAGGAGTCCACGGTGCCAGCGCAGCACGGTGGCCGGGGTGACGAAGAACGAACCCCAGCGGGCCCGGGGTAGCAGCCGGGACAGGGCTGCGAGGATCACCCGATCCGCCGGTTCCAGGGCCGGGCGGTTCACCTGCCGGTGCAGCACCGCCACCTGATGCCGCAGGACGAGGAGCTCGACATCCTTCGCGGTGTCCCCACGGACCCGGAGCAGCATCAGCCCGAGAGCGTTGCGCGTCAGGGCGTAGAGCAGCGACCACACCATGACCATCCAGCCTGCCCGATGTAGGCCCTGTCCGGCAGGTAAACGCGCAGGTCACCGCTCGAATCGGGGTTCTGGAGCCCCACAGGTGGGCACGAGGATCCTCCTCGGCCCACTTCTGCCAAGAATTCGCACGGAGAGTAGTAGTCGACTCAACACGCGTGACATTCGCCGTGTGGCGCACTCCACATGCCGGACACTTCGCGGAGCGCCGGACGCAGTACGTGTAATGGAATCAGCCAGCGGCGGCGCGAAAGCTGGCGCGCGCCGGACGGTCATGTGTGGTGACCAGACCGTTCCCGGCGCCGTCCACTTGGCCCTGCACGGGCCAACGCAGGCACCGAGACCGGCGGACGGGAGACTGCACACCGGTCCCCATGCCCATTCGCCGACGACTCCGACATGCCACAGGCCCACCCGGACGGCTCAAGCGGCTCCGATGGTCAACGGACCGAGCAGGCCAGTGATCGACACAGATCTGCAGGATGAGCCCAGAATGAGCCCATATGCGATCTTCAAGTCCAGGTTTTCGATCTTTGCAACGGAGAAACCGCAGGTCGGGGGGCATGGATCTGCCTCAGGCAAGGACAGTGATCGCGCCGATCACTCGATTACAAGATTGGTGCGCTCCGTCCGTGGACATCGTCGACTCGTCCAGCACCGATCTTCGATAGCATGCCGCACTGCTGTCGGGGTGCGGCGAGCGGTCGCTAGGATCATGCATCGTGCAGGGCAAAATGGTTTTATTCGCGGCGATCGTCGGTGAACCTCGGCGTAGGGTCAGGCCCGCATCATGATTGTTGATCGGGCACGGGTGGCAGCGGCGCTTCCTGGCTACGAGATGGGTGACCAGATCGGTGCTGGCGCGTTCGGGTTGGTGCTGGCCGGCTGGCATCGCGGCCTGCAGCGTGATGTTGCGATCAAGGTGCTGGCCGCAGGGGGACAGGCCAGGCTGGCGGCCGGGTTCGCCGCCGAGGCGCGGATCCTCGCGGGCCTGGATCATCCGCACATCGTTCGGGTGTACGACTACGTCGAGGCCGACGAGCTGCGTCTGATCGTCATGGAGATGCTGGCCGGCGGGACCCTGACCCGCCGCCAGGCGGGCATGAGCCAGCAGGGGGCCTGTGCGGTCGGTCTGGCGGTGGCTGGGGCCCTGTCGTGTGCGCATTCCCGGAGTGTGCTGCATCGTGACATCAAACCTGACAATGTACTATTCGACACCACTGGTTTGTTGAAGGTAGCCGATTTCGGAATCGCGAAACTGGTGGGTGGGGTGGCGGCCACCGCGAACACGGTGATCGGGACACCGCTGTTCATGGCTCCCGAGCAGATCGCGGGGAGCCGGCTGGGGCCGGCCACAGATCTGTACGCGCTCGGGGTGATGCTGTATCTGCTGCTGGCCGGTACCGCGCCGTTCGATCCGCCCGCACAGGCGCCGTGGCGACACCACCTCGACCGCGGTATCCGGCCGCCCGCCGGGGTGCCTGCGCCGGTGGCAGAGGTGGTCCTGGGCGCGCTGGCCGAGGTCCCGGCGGACCGGCCGCCGTCCGCGCACGCGTTCGCGGTTGATCTCGCCCAGGCAGCCGCCAGCGCGTACGGCCCGGGGTGGATCGCCTCGTCGGGGATGTCGCTACAGCTCGACGGCGAGGTCCGCGCCGCCGCCGAACACCCAGCCGCGTCTACCCGGCAGCTGCCACCGCCCGCCGCCGACGGCGTATCATCTCCGCGTCCGGCGGGCAGCACTCCGCCGGACCGGGCAGCCAGCGGGAGCATCACCAGCCGCGGGCGTCACCCCCGGTCCCGTCCCCGGCCGGCCGCGCGGCCGCGTCACCGCCGCGCCGCCGCCCTCGTAGTGCTGCTTCTTCTCACCGTCGCCGGTACCGTCCTCATCACCAGCATGGCTCGCAGCGGGAATCCGCGCAAGCCCAGTGCCCGCCCACTAGGCCAACCCCTGGCTGCCCACACCGGTTGGGTGCGCTCGGTGGCGTTCTCCCCCGACGGCCGCACCCTGGCCAGCGGCAGCGAGGAGCGAACGATACGGCTGTGGGATGTCACCGACCCGACCGCCCCCCGCCCGCTCGGCGGGCCGCTGACCGGCCATACCGACGAGGTGGGCAAGGTGGCGTTCTCTCCGGATGGCCGCACCCTGGCCAGCGGCAGCAAGGACCGAACGATACGGCTGTGGGATGTCACCGACCGGTCCAACCCCCGCCCGCTCGGCCCGCCCCTAACCGCCCACACCGACTGGGTGTGGGCGGTGGCCTTCTCGTCGGATAAGCGAATCCTGGCCAGCAGCAGCGCCGACGGCACAATCCGGCTGTGGAATGTGACCGACCGGTCCAACCCCCGCCCGCTCGGCCAACCCCTGACCGGCCACACAGGTGTCGTGGCATCGGTGGCGTTCTCTCCGGATGGGCGTACCCTGGCCAGCGGCAGCTGGGACAAGACGGTACGGCTGTGGACGGTGGACTGACCG
>NZ_CDWWEW010000473.1:0-3463 GCF_977966315.1 Frankia sp. CeRuru1 | reverse complement strand
ATCAGAAGGTGAGCATCACCTTGCGGGCGTCGAACGCCTCCGCGTAGCGCGTCCCGCACTCGACGCCGCGCAGCCGCAGGGTTGCGCGGAAGGTCTCGTCGTCGAACCAGGCGCGGTCCTGCTGGCTGCGGAAATGACGTTTGAGATGGTCGAGTTTTGCCCCGACCGTCCCCTCGGGGATTGGGACGTACAGGCTGGGGGACAGCCGGTCGGCCTCCCATTTCGGGATCTCGTAGCCGAGGATGAGCGCCCCGCGAAAGGCCTGCCACGCCAGCTCGCCGAGCACCCGGTGATCCTGGTGAGCATCCGCGAGCGCCGGGGCGAACACGATGTCCGGGGTGACCTGGCGGGCGATCTGCAGCAGGACCTCCTTGACCCCGCTCCACTCCCGCGGGAGGAAACCGTCCCGGACCTCGTGCAGGTGCAGCGAACCGAGCGAGGAGCCGAGCAGTTCACGCGCGCTCTCCTCCGCCTCCGAGCCGCGCTCGCCCTCGCTCGAGAAGACCACCCAGTGCACGGCGGCCTCCGGATGGGCGGCCAGCAACTGCATGATCGTGGCAGCGGCGCCGATCTCCACGTCGTCCGCGTGTGCCCCGAGGGCCACGACGCTGTACGCCCGACCATCGGCCGGCGGGCCCGCCGTCAACGCCAGCATCCGGCACTCCTCCGCGCTCGCCCGCCCTTTCTCTCCCCCTCATGCCAGTGCACGAAGCCTCCGCCCCCCGGTTTCCCGGCAACCGGCCATGCCGTTGACCTTTCGCATCCACACCAACACTTGAAGTACCCAAGCACCCGGAGTGCCCACCGGACCGGCAGAAACACGCGGTGTCCGTCGAGCGGTTCAGAGCAACGCGTGATAGCGGTTCTGCGCGGGCTCCAGACCGTCGGCGATGAGCATCTCGACCGAGTCGGCCGCGTGTTCGAGCAGGAGGGGCAGCTCACGGCGTTCGGTCGGGGTGAAGTCCCGCAGCACGAAGTCGGCCGGATCCATCCGGCCGGGCGGACGGCCGATGCCGACCCGGACCCGCAGGTAGTCTCGTGTCCCAAGCGCCGAGGAGATGGACCGCAGACCGTTGTGGCCGTTGTCCCCACCGCCGCGTTTGAGCCGTACAGCCCCGAAGGGGATGTCAAGCTCATCGTGCACCACGATGAGCCGGGAGACCTCGGCCTTGTAGAAGCTCCGGGCCGCCGCGACAGGACGGCCGGAGAGATTCATGAAGGAGAGCGGGCGGGCGAGGACCGCCCGCGCCCCGGCCAGGCGGGTCTCGGCGACATCGGCCCGGGAACGGTGCGACTTCAGCCGCGACCCGGTCCGCTCGGCGAGCAGGTCCACGACCATGAAGCCGGCGTTGTGCCGATTGCCGGCATAGGTCGGTCCGGGATTGCCGAGGCCGACGACGAGCCAGGGCCCATCGTCGGCCGGGATGGTTACCATCGGCAGACAACATCGGCGATGGAGCGGATCCGCTTAGACGGACGCGCTCGCGACGCCGGCCTCCTCCGCCACCGGAGTCTCGCCGAGCGAGGCCTCCTGCTGAGCGTTCGTCCGCTTGGCCAGGCACTGCACGACGACCAGGTCGGGGTCGGCGTCGAGCTCGGAGCCGGCCGGCAGCGCCAGCTGGCGGGCGAAAATGCTCGTACCCGGCTCGAGCCCGGTGATGTCGACCTCGATCGGGCCGGGCAGCCGGGTGGCGTCGGCCTTCACCGCAATCGTGGTGACCTGCTGGTCGACCAGGGTGTCCGGGTGTGGTTCCCCGATCACCTGCACGGGGATATCGGCCACGACCTTCTCGCCCCGGGCTACGAGCACGAGGTCGATGTGCTCGAAGCTGCCCTTGATCGGGTGGCGCTGGACGTCCTTCGCGAGCGCGAGTTCGGTCCCCTCGGCCAGTTCGAGCGTCAACAGGACGTTCGTGCCGGCGTCGGTCTTGAAGGCGTGGAGTAGGTCGTGTGCGGGCAGCGCAATGTGACGCGGCGGCTTACCGTGACCATAGAGAACGGCCGGGACCTTGCCGGCCCGACGGGTGCGACGAGCCCCGCCCTTACCGAACTCGGTGCGCGGCTCCGCGGCGATGCGGACCTCGGACATGGCGGCGCTCATCCTTTCCTAAACTGGGGATCCGGCGCCGGAGGGCGGTGGAACCACCGCGGCGCGGTCCTTCACAGTACCGGACGCGCCACGGCAAGGGGGAAACGACCCCGTTCTGTCAAGACCCTTGGTGCGTCGCGGCCTTGGTCACCCTGCCCGGTCACGCCGGGCCGCACCTCAGCGCACCTGCGGCCGGATGGTGGCAGCGGGGCGGACCTCCACCTTGGCGGGTAGCCGCGGACGACCGACCGCGGTCCGGGCTCGATGGAGCACCGGGCCACGGATGTCGTCGAGCACGCCGGCGACCCCCGGCCCCGGGACAACGGTGACCGCGATCTCCAGCACGGGTTCCCGCCGGCCGCGCAGCACCGCCCGCACCGCCTCGATGCCCGCGATCCCGAACACGTCGTCCTCGACGGCGTCGGTCAGTGCCGCGGCGGACAGATGGACACCGCCGAGCGCATCATCCGTCACGTAGAGTCCACGACGCCGCGCCGCCAGCGCCGTCTGCGCCCGAAGCCACCCGAGGGCGAGCAGGACGACCAGCCCGGAACCGATCCCCACGGCGAGCCAGAACCAGGTGTGGGAGGTCGGGTAGGAACGGGTGTCGGCATCGAGCACCGCCTCGTCGGCGACGTCGTCTCCGAACGCACCGGCCCCCACCAGCAACGCGAGAACACCGGCCGCGAGGCAGAGCAACCCGACTCCGACCAGGGCGACCCGGTTGAGGCGGTCGGGCGGCGGCTCGGACAGCCCGGCCGGCCCACCGCCGGGCTCCGTGGGTACCCCGCCACCCGCCGAGCGGCCCTCGGCGGTCTGCCCTCCCGCTGCCCGTGTCTCGGTCATGCCGCACCGCCACCGGTCCGTCCCGCCCCGTTGACGGTCCGGTCCGCGGCCGGTGGGGTCGCCTGGATGCGCAGCTCGAGCGGCTCAGCCAGTTCGAAGGAGGCAAGCAAGGAGGCCAGGACGGCACCCGCGCGCTCCCGCGCGCCACCGGCGGCACGCGGCCGAAGACGCAGGCGGACGTCGGCGGTCCGGTCACGGACCCGAACCCGGGCGGCCCGCACCCCGTCGACGGTCAGGGCGGCGGAGCTCAGCGCCCGCGCAAGCCCTCGCCGCTCGACGAAGACAATGGTCTGCGCGCAGCTGCGCCGCACGGCGAGTCGGGACGGCGTTCCGCGCCGCGCTCCGAGCCAGATCAGCAGCAGGCCGACCAGAACGCAGATCCCCGCGGCCAGCCGGACCGCCCCGGAGGACCAGGCCGTGCCCGCCAGGCCGTCCGCCCACGCCGGCCAGTCGACCACGACGTAGCCCCTGCCACCGCCGGCCGCAGCCACGATCTCGATGACGGTGATGACCCCGGCGGCCGCGATC
>NZ_CDWWEW010000472.1:0-3463 GCF_977966315.1 Frankia sp. CeRuru1 | reverse complement strand
GCCAGCACCAGCCCTCGACCCCACCGACGGCGGCGGAGCCGGGCGAAGGCCAGCCGGCGGACCGTGCCGGCGGGTAGGAAGCCCGGTGTCCCGGACGGGAGGATGCGGCGGTGGGAGGCGGCGGTCACGGCCTAGCCCCCGACGATCTGCTTGAGGATCTCGACGACGACCGGCGCGAGCGCGGCCAGCCCGTAACCCCAGCCGGCGTTGCGGAAGGAGTCCTTGGCCTTGCCGACCTCGCTCGGCTCGCCGTTGGAGATCAGGTAGCGCACGCCGCCGATCGAGAGGAACACCGTCGCCAGCAGCGCCAGAATCCCCATGATCCAGTTGCGGATGTTGTTCAGGACCGTGTTCAGGTCCGGCGCCACGGGCGCTCCTGGGGGGACCGTCGCGGCGAACGCCGCCGCGCCGCCAGCCAGGACGAACACGCCCACGACAGCGACGAGCAGGACCGTGCGGCGCCACGCGACCCGCCGGCCCGAACGCGAGGGGCGGGCCTGGGTTGGCGAGGCCGGGATCATGCCGGCACCCCCGTGACCGCCAACAACCCTGCCGGGTCAGGCGCCGTGGCAGGCGTCGCGCTGCGGGTCGGTGGGCCGGGCGTCCGGGATGGCGGCTCGCCATCGCTCGCCTGCGGTCCGTGGCCAGTGAGGTAGGCGAGTAGACGCTGTTCAGCTCGGTCGCGCAGCCGGTAGGCGGTGCGCACCGGGGTGGCATGGCGGGCGGCCCAGGCGGCGACCGAGACGTGATCGAGCCGGGTCGCCGCGACGAGGGCAGCCTCGGTCTCGGTCAGGACCCCGTCCGCGACCGCGCCCGCGAGGACCTCATACGGACCGTCCGCCTGGGTCTGGGCAACGGTGCGGGTGAGGAACAGGCCAGGGTCGGGATGGGGGGTTTCCAGCGACTGGGTGAGCAGGTCCAGGCCGGCGCGGTAGGCGGCCCAGCGCAGCCGCACCGCGATCCGCGGCAGATCCAGGCGGATCGTGGCCAGCGCGGACAGGAAGCCGGTCAGGACCTCGGCCTGCACATCGGCCGGGTCAAGGTCGCTGTGCTCGCCGAGCCGGGAAGCCACCGCCCGCAGCGCTGGCAGCGCCATCCCGGCGGCGCCGACCGTCCACGCGCCGCCACGGGCGCGGGCGCGGCGGATCACCGCCTTCCAGGCCGTGTCGCTGGTGGCCTGCGGGCAGGAACGGGCCAAAAGCCGGTCGCGCAGCTCGTCCAACGCCACCAGCCGGTCGGGCAGGCCGGGCACCGGTGTGCCGTCCAGGGCGAGCGGGTCGGGGTCGGTGACCAGGAGCGCGAAGCAGTCCCGCAGGGTTGTCAGAGGCAATGCCGGCGCGTTCGTGCCGGCGCTTCGTGCAGGAAGGGAGGACGTTTCGTCGGACATGGTTCGCCGTCCTTCGGGCGTCGCGGAGTTCGGACAGCTCCAAGGACGCCACATCAAAGACAGCGAAAAGACAGCGCGATCACCCAGCGAATGCACAGCAAAGATCGCTGTGCATTCGGAACAATCACAGCGGGACGGTGCAAGGCGTTCCACACGCCCCCAGCTCCGCCGCATGCCAGCAGCTGGCCCGGACCTGACAGCGGGCCTCTGACCTGGTGCGCTGTGACACCACAGCGCCCTGCCGGTGATCGCTGGCACGTGCCCAGCGATCACCAATCGGCGCTCACTGGCACCGGCGAGAAAAATCTTGAAAAAAGTTATCCGGGCCACTCGCCGGGGTGCTGCCAGCGGGATGACAGCGATCAATAGTCCGGTCGGACTAGACCCTGCACAGCGGGAAAAATCTTGGAAAAAGTCGTGGGGGTGGTGGCAAAAAACGGCACAGCAGCCGGTCTCCTTTTACGACCGCGGAAACACGCCCGTCGTGAAAGGCAGGACCACCAGTGCCCACCCCATCCGACTCCGACCGCACCACCCTGCCGGTCGTCCCGGCGGGCCGGCCGGCGACCGTCTGGCCGTGCCCGCCAGCCACCCCCGACCAGACCTCGGCCGGCTGGCTTCCGGCCGCCGTGGAACGCCTCGTCGTCACCGTCACCCGGCCCGACGACCCGGTCCTGCTGCTGACCGAGCCGCCCCCGGGGCAGCCCGCCCGGCCGGCCGAGCCCGGCGACGACGAGCCGGGCGAGCGACTCGCCGACTGCGCCGGTACCGTCGCCCGACTCGGACGGCCCGTCCAGGTCCGGACCGCGCCCGCCGACGCGTCGCCGGGATGGACCGGGTCCGCCTACGGACCGGACCTCGCGGCCGGTCGCGGTCCGGACCCCGACCGCTTCGGGATGGTCGTCACAGTCGTGGAACCGACCCGGCTCGGCTGGTTCACCCGCATCGACTGGGGCACTCTACTCGCCATCGGCGGCACGCTCGCCGTCGTCAGCCGCGCCGACAGCCTCGGCGGCTGGCTCATCGACCCCACCGTCGAGCTGGCCACCGCGGCGGGCCGCGGCGGGCTCGCGCTGCTCGACCGCATCGTCCTGCTGGAGATCCCGCTGGACCGGCTCGACCGGCCCGCCGCGCCCATCCCCGCCGGAGTCGTCGCCCAGCGGGTGCACTCCGACCTGCTGCTGTTCTCGGCCGTAAACCCAGCGGTGCCGCCGGCGTGGAGCACAGCCCGATGACCAGCGACCCCGAGACGTCGCGCAGCGACCCACGGTGGGCGACGGTCTGGCCAACCAGCCGGCACAGCCTCACCACCCCGCCGGCCGACCGTCCGACGGCCCTTCCGCGTCCCCCACACACGGGCGCGGCGGTGTCAGCGGCGGTCGCCGCCCACGCGATCGCGGTCTACAGCCGGCCCGGAGACACGGTGTGCGACCCGAACTGCGGGCCGGGGACCGTCGTCGCCGAAGCCGTCCACGCCCGCCGCCACGCCATCGGCATCACCACCGACCCCGACCAGTGGGAGACCGCCCGCACCACGCTCACCCTGGCGAAGGCCCGCGGCGCCCGCGGCGACGGGATGATCCTCGACGAGATCCCCGACGGATGGTCCTGGACCGGACTCGGACCGATCGACCTGGTCCTGACCGCGATCGGACCACCCGACCCCGCCGAGCCGGCCCCGGTCGGAGACCGGCTGCGCGCACGGCTAACCGCCTACCGGGCCCTGCCCCAGCCCGGCGGGCACCTCGTCGTCATCACCGCCTACCACATCGACGGCGGGGTGGACCTGGCCAGCCAGATAGCCGCCGCCGGCCGGGACACCGGCTGGCAGCCGGTCCAGCGCGCCGTCGCGCTCACCGCCGTCCCCAACACCCGGGCACCGCGGGCCGCCCGGACGGGCTGGCCCGCGCCTACCCGGTCCATCAGGACGTGATCGTGTTCCGTGCCGAGGACGGGCGCGCCCGACACCGGCGCCCGCCGGACCCGCCGCCGCTCCCACCAGCGCCGCCCGCCGCCCTCGACACGCCGCACCGCCCGGCCGCCTAGCCCATCTGCCGGCCGGGCCCGTGCACTCCC
>NZ_CDWWEW010000471.1:0-3505 GCF_977966315.1 Frankia sp. CeRuru1 | reverse complement strand
CACGTTGTTCAACCACGTTGTTCAACCGAGATTTCAAGAATCCTGTGCAGTACGGCATTTCGTTCCCTTGGTACGAGTTCCACACTGCTGCGGTCGTCTCCTCAACCGGTATGAGGGCGATGTGCTCTGATACGGCTCTCAGGTGCCGGACGTCGGACGCGTGAGGATACACTCATATCGGTTCTCGGGTTTGACGTCGCTCAGCTCGGCTGCGGTAACGTGCCTCCCGTGCCGGCCGGTGCTGGCCGACACACATCCGGGTGTTCTGCTCGAGAGGAGAAAGAGGGAAAATGGCTCAACAGCAGCAGGTGCAGCAGGTGGAACAGCAGCTGCGGCAGAACTGGCGGCAGATTCGTTACCGAATCCTCGACCAGTTCGGTCAGGTGAGCCCGGCGGACCTTGACTCCGCGACGAGCGTCAACGACCTCGTCCAGCGGATCGCGGACAAGACGCACCACAGCGAGCGGTACGTCGAGAACCGACTCCTGGAGCTTGCGGGAGTAGGCGCGGGTGTTCAGGGTGGAGGAATCGCTGGGGAGCGTTTCGCCTCGGGGCTGGGCGGCGAGCAGCAGCAGGGCCAGCCGTTTGGCGGGGGTCAGCAGTAACCCGATAGACGGGTGATCCGACGACACCGGCCGGAACGCGAAACTCCGCCGGGTTGTCGGGATGATTACTGGTTCCGGTCGTTCGGTTCCGGTCGCTCCGGGGGTACAGCTCAGGCCATCGCCTTCAGGAGCGACCGGAATTCGAGCAGTTCATCGATCAGCTCGATAGTCTTCCCATCGCGTGGTAGCCGCCGCAGTTCGGCCAGCATTGCGTCGGTTTCCTCGAGGGTGGGACGCTCGTTAATAGTGGCGGCTATCGTCACAATGTCGTGCATAGCTGTAATCACCTCACCGTGCTGAGAGTACCGGTTGGCCTGCCCGGCTCGAAGGCGGAAGCCGGGTGATACGTAGAAGGAGGCTCGCACGGCAGGGTTTCTGGAGTGTAAATCGGTGTTTCCTTCGCGTTAATGTATCTCTGATGAAGCTACAAAACGTGACGAATGATGCGTCGCGGGTTCTGGACCTCACCGTCTGTAGAGCCTCCGCGGGTTCATGGATCTCGGTGACCACCCGCGTGTGCACGCACTTCCTTTCCTACCACCCCGGGTGGCCCGACGACCGTCCAGCCGCCCGCCACCCACCGCATCCGGACCGTTCCTGAAGCCTGGCATCGTCCGCCGCCTCGTGGACGCCCTGCCCACCGGTGCCTACCTCGTCCTCACCCATCTCCTCACCCATGCAACCGCCGGCTTCGACCCGGGTCGCGGCCTGCGCGACGTCGTCGGATTCCGCGTCGTCGAGCTGAGTGGCCCGGACCGGCTGACCATCGATTCTCGTTCATAGGCCGGCGCCGTTTGGCGGCGGTGCCGGTGTCTGTGTGGGCGGGCCACCCCGCCCGCCCACACAGACACCTCCGGGTGAGCGCCGTAGGAGGGGTACATCGCTCACCACATCTCCACGTATCACCCAACGATACGCGGACAGGCCGTAGGCATCTTGGGCTGATGTTGCCCATATCGGGATGGTCCGTCTGGGCGACGTCGTCGTTCTTGCTGCGTGAGACGCCTCCCTTGGCCGACAGGTTGCGACCCTCGCGTCGTCTCCGTGATATTGCATCCAGCTTGCGTCGGAGCGTAGCTAGATCTGCACGTAACGAAGCGGTCGACGATATCCTCCGGTCGAAGGATCACTGGATCGACAATTCCATCGGGTTATGGCACAACGAAGCGGGTCGGCTCGTCGTCTATCGCAGCGGAACGGATCGGCTCCGCGGCGGCGACGGCCGCCGCGGGTCGCCGTACCCGGGCGGTTCCCCCCGCCGCCCGTGGGCGGACCGGGCCGGTTGCCCCCTCGCCCGGCACGGTCCGCCTCCATCAACCCACGAGGAGCCCATTCCGGTGATTGAGCACGCTGTCCGCATCGCTCGGACGGTCCTCGTTCCCCGACACCGTTGGGCTAGGAGGCAGCGCGTGACCCGCATGGGCGACGGCCGCGACAGTACGTCCGGCGACCGGTCCGCGGTTGCCACGTTCTCAGCCTCCTTCCACGATGTGGTCGCCAACGTCGAGAAGGTCATCCGCGGCAAGCGTGAGGTGGTGGATCTCGCGACGATCTGCATGTTCGCCGACGGCCATCTCCTCGTCGAGGATGTCCCCGGTCTGGGGAAGACCTCCCTGGCCCGCAGCCTCGCCGCGTCGGTGGGCGCCGGCTGTCATCGCATCCAGTTCACGCCCGACCTGCTGCCCGCGGACATCATTGGGACGATGGTCTACAACCAGCGTGCCGAGGAGTTCGGATTCCGCGGGGGCCCGGTGTTCACCAACCTCGTCATCGGCGATGGGATCAATCGCGCCTCGCCGAAGACGCAGTCGGCTCTGCTGGAGGTCATGGAGGAGGGGCGGGTCACCGTCGATGGGACCGGTTATCCGGTACCGCGGCCCTTCATGGTCGTCGCGACGCAGAACCCGATCGACATGGACGGCACGTACAGCTTGCCCGAGGCCCATCTGGACCGGTTCCTCATGCGATTGCGAATGGGATATCCCTCCCTCGCTGCGGAACTGGAGATCCTCGATGGTCGGCAGCTGGGTCGGCGCATCGAGGATCTGAGACCGGTGATGCGGGCGGAGGACGTGGTGGCCCACGCCGCCCGGACATCTGCCATCCATGTGGCACCCGCCCTCCGGCGGTACATCGTCGATCTGGTCGCCGCGACCCGCACGCTGCCGGATGTCGTCCGCCTGGGGGCGAGCCCACGGGGCAGTATCGCGCTGCTTCGGGCCGTCCAGGTGCGTGCCGCGTCGCAGGGACGGGCCTTCGTGACCCCCGACGACGTCAAAGCGCTGGCCAAGCCGGTCCTGGCACACCGGCTGGTGCTGAGCCCCGAGGCGGAACTGCGCCGCGTCATCGCCGAGGACGTCGTGGACGAGGTCGTCGAGACCATCCCGTCCCCGCGTCGTCTCGTCGGCATCTGACCGTGGCACCCTGGTCGGCCGACATCGGGCGCAGCAGGGTAGGACCGCCGGGGCGGAGCCTACGTAGGTGGCGCAGTCGTAGCGTGTCGGCCAGTGACGGCCCCGGTAGTCGACGGTCGCCACCGCTTCAGCGGGGCACGACGCATCCTGCGGAGCCGGCTGGCTCGGGGGCGCGGCGGCCGGAGGCTGGGCGGGCTCGGACTTCGCCACCGCCGGCGATGGGGACGCGGGGACTCCGGCGGGACCGGCGCCACCCACGTGCGGGAGGGATCCGTTCGCGGGGCTGGTGGGTGCCGGCGTCGGAGCCAACGCCGACGCCGGCGGACCGGACGTGTGCGCCGGGGCTGCGGCGGTCGGTCCCAGACCGTCCGTCGCGAGGGGGGCGTGCGGCCCTTCACCGGGATCAGGACGCGGACGACCTTCCGGCCGGGGAGGTGACCGGAACGCGGGCTCCCGGGTGTGTTCGACGGGTACCGTCGCTCAAGC
>NZ_CDWWEW010000470.1:0-3519 GCF_977966315.1 Frankia sp. CeRuru1 | reverse complement strand
GATCTGGCGAACGCCGACTACGCCCGCACGTCGGCCGTCGCCGCACTCGACGCCGAGCGGCTCGTCGCGCTCCTGAGTGAGCGGATCGCCCATCGCGTTCGGCGAACCTTCCCCGGGGCCACCGAGGTCGGGGTCGACGGCAATCACAACCTCGACGTCGTATGCACCCGGACCGGAGTTCTCGCCGACAGCGGGTTCGACCCCGGCTTCGACGAGCTCGCCGAGCAGATCCGCGACGACCTGCTGCGCATCAGCCAGACCGGCCATTTCCAGGGCGACAACCTCATCATCCGATTCCTCTGATAGCGACAGGGAAACCCGTGAGCACTACCAGCAGAAAGGCCGCCACCGGCAAGGGTAGGCGGGGCCCCCTCACCCCTGAGCAGCGTGCCGAGCGCATAGAGGCGGCGCGCGCCCAGCTCGCGGCCGGGGTCGAATCCCTGCTGACCTCCGAAGGCTGGCAGCGGCTGATCGAGTCTCGGCGCTGGCTGCGCCGGTACAGCGCAAACAACCAGGTCATGATCCTGATGCAGTGCCCGGATGCCAGCGACGTGCGGTCGCTGCGCGAGTGGAACGCGCTCGGGTGCCAGATTCGCAAAGGCGAGCGCGGCATCAGGATCTGGGCTCCGTCCGGCCGGCGGCACGCCGCGGCGGGCAAGAGCGAGGGCGACCGCGTCGAAGGAGGCGCCAGCGAGGGCGCCGGGACGGAGAAGGCGACCGCCCGCCACGACGAGCCCCGATTCGTACTGGTGAGCGTGTTCGACCGCTCCCAGCTCGCCAACCCGCCGACTTCGGCGGCCGAGGCCCTGGCCCTACCCGAACTGCTACGCGGCGACGCGCCGTCCGGGATGTGGGAAGGGCTGGCCGCACAGGTGGCCGCCGCCGGTTTCACCCTGGAGCGCGGCGACTGCGGAACCGCGAACGGCCACACCGATCCGGACCACCGCACGGTGCGGGTGCGCGAAGACCTCGCACCCGCACAGGCCGCGAAAACGTTGTGTCACGAGCTGGCCCACGTGCTACTCAAGCACACCGTGAGCACCCCGGGCCACGTCCGCGAGGTCGAAGCCGAGTCCGTGGCCTGCGTGGTGGCCTCGGTGGTCGGCCTGGACGCAGCCACGTACTCGGTGCCCTACGTCGCCGGCTGGGCCGGGACCACGAAGGCGGTCCAGGCGGCGGCCACACGGGTGCTCGCCACCGCCGACACCATCCTCGACCAGCTCGTGGGCGACTGGGCCCTCGATCCCACGGGCGAGCGAGGTGGGACGTCATGACCCTCACCGAGGCTCGCGCCATGGTCAGCACCGACCGACTGTGGCTCGCCCCCGGCACCGGCAAGATCCTCGTGGGCGTCACGGTCCTCGACGCCCGCATCTCCTACGGCCGGGCGCAGCTTCGGGTTCAGCCGATCTCGGGGCGGGGGTCGCGGTGGGTTGACGCGGACATGACGCAGGAAGTCGAGGACTGAGGTAACGCCGCGGTTGGCCTGGTGCCGGTCCCGCCCGCGCCGCCGCGGCAAGCGGATTCGACTTGACCCGGGCGGTCTCAGGTAGCGAGGACGGACAGGGACATTGCGATGGACAGCAGCACGTACGCCTGGGCGCCCTCGGCTGGGGTGACGGAGCGGACCCACCGCTCGTAGCTGTCGAGGGCGTGCTCGGCGAGGTTGGCGGCGCGCTGCCCTTCGGTGAGCGGCGGTTCCTGGTCGTCGTCGGGCTCAGCCACGGCGCTCGGCATCCTCGTCCGGGCCGGTCGGCTCAGTCGGCATGGCGATGCGCCCGGCCAGCAGCTTCGGCGCGGCGCCGGACAGGCCCCGGCGGGCGCCGTGGCGTACCGCTGGATGACACCCGGGGAGGCCAGCAGGCCGTCGAGGATGAGCGCGTCGACGGCCTGGGCGTTGATCCGCCGCCCATGGCGGGTGGTGGTGTCCTCCAGCGCAGGGGCGCTTTCCCACCGCCGCCACTGCGCGTGGCCGGCGGCGATCAGGGCGAGGACCTCGCACTGGCGGCGGGTGGGCTCGGTCTCCTCGGGCGGGTCGCAGTCAGGCATCGGTGCCGCCCTCGTCCGGGTCGAGCACAGCGAAGTTATCCATCACGGCGCGGTCCCAGCCGCAGCTGTCGCACAGGTCGTCGGACGGGTCCCACCCGTCCGGCAACTGTGTACAGCAGCTGTCGCAGAAGCGGCATGGCTCACGCATCGACGACGGCGATCAGGCGTGCCGTGTCGAGCGGCGCGCCATGGGCAGCGGCCTCGTAGGCGCGGGCGTCTGGCCGCCAACGATCAGCCATCGGTCGGCTCCTCGGTCATAACCCATTCCTCTCCGCTCTCCATCGTCACGCCACCTCTCGCATGCTTATCCGCGAACCGACGATCGCCGGGGTCGGAGGTCACGAGGCCCTTTCGGATCCGGGCGGGTCGGCACCCGTACCACGGCGGGCAGGACGGCGCTCACGCGAGATCGGGCTCCGATACGACCGGCTCATGTCGGGTCACGCCGGGACGGATCCTGGTCACGCGAGATCGGTCCCGGCGCGGGACACACCCCGGCCGGGCGTCGGCCGGCGCGAGAGTCGCGCCCGGGAGACCCGACGTCCGCTTCCGTCGCTCGTCGAGGATCAGCGCCGCGCCGAGTGCCACACTGCGCACTGCCGACGCGGCCGAATCCAGGCCCGCGACGCGCACGACGGTGGCGAGGAACTCGGCGCGCAGAGGATCACGATTCGGCAACGATTCGTAGCCACCCCGCGCGTGCACCCGCAGCGCGAGACGGACCGCCTTCCGGTAGGCGGGACTCGTGGGCAGCGGGGCCTCGAGGGTCACGGCGAGACCCCCGCCCGAGGGATCGGCACCAGGAGATCGTCCTCCACGAACGTCACGTAGGACCGATCGCCCCGTGGCCCCGAACCGAGATCCATCTCGACGTGCCAGCCCGTCCGAGTGCCAACGGTCTTGCGCTCCAGCAAGGTGCCGGTCCCGAACCGGACGTCGAGCGGGCCGGTCTGGGTGGTGCGCCGCACCCGGTCGCCCGGGGCCAGCTCGGCGGTCACAGCGCACCACCGGCGGTGAGGGCGTCCCGGCGAGCCAGCTCCTCGGCGACTTCGACCGCGGCCAGCTCGAAGCGCTCGACGTCGCGGGCGCTGCTGGCGTGCCCGCGACGACTCAGCGGCAGCCGGTCGAGCCCGGCCACCCGGGCTACCGCCAGGGCGAACCGGCGCCGTAGGGGGTCGCCAGCCGGTAGCTCCTCCATGCCCCCGCGGGCGCGCACCTCCAGCGCGACCTCGACGGCAGTGTCGAGCGGGTCCGGTGTCGGAGACGCGGCGGGGGCGCGGGGCGCCATCTAAGGCCTCCTGGGGGCTCGGGGCACGACTGGCGCGCCGGTATGGCTACGGATGGCGACAAGCATACAAGGGTGAGTGAACATGAGACGAGCCATGATCCGCCACGGCCAGCGCGGTGATGGGGTGCGGCGGCCGTGGCGGATCATGGCGAGAATAGCAGCCAGAAAGCCCGTTCCCACCC
>NZ_CDWWEW010000469.1:0-3533 GCF_977966315.1 Frankia sp. CeRuru1 | reverse complement strand
GGCCTGGAGGGGTCGGGGTTCAGGCGGCGAGCCCGTGCCGCGCGTCCGCTGCCTGACAGCTGACGACCAGTTCGCCGTCGTGGGCGTCGACGCGCACCGTTCCGCCTTCGGTGACCTCGCCGCGGAGCAGCGCGCGGCCGATGCGGGTTTCGACGTCGTGGGAGATGTAACGGCGCAGCGGCCGGGCGCCGTAGACCGGGTCGTATCCCGCCTGGGCGATCAGGCGCCGGCCGGCGTCGGTCAGCTCGAGGGTGATCCGCCGCTCGGCCAGGCGTCGGCGCAGGTCAGAGAACTGGAGATCGACGATCCGCTCGAGCTGGGGTAGGCCCAGCGGCCGGAACAGGATGATGTCGTCGATCCGATTGAGGAACTCCGGGCGGAAGTGCCCGCGCAGGTCGGCCATCACCCGGGCCTGCGCGTCGGGTCTGATCTGCCCGTCGGAGTCGACGCCGTCGAGCAGGTAGGGGGAGCCGATGTTGGAGGTCATGATGATGACGGTGTTGCGGAAGTCGACCCGGTGTCCCTGGGCGTCGGTGACGCGGCCGTCATCGAGGAGCTGCAGCAGGACGTTGAACACGTCGGTGTGTGCCTTCTCGATCTCGTCGAAGAGCACCACCGCGTAGGGCTTGCGCCGGACCGCCTCGGTGAGCTGGCCGCCCTCCTCGTAGCCGACGTAGCCGGGGGGAGCGCCGACGAGCCGGCTGACCGTGTGCCGTTCCTGGTACTCGCTCATGTCGAGGCGGGTCATGTTCTCCTCGGTGTCGAACAGGGCGGCGGCCAAGGCCCTGGCCAGCTCGGTCTTGCCGACGCCGGTGGGTCCGAGGAGGATGAACGAGCCGATGGGCCGGCGGGGGTCGCGGATGCCGGAGCGGGCCCGGATGATCGCGTCGGTGACCAGCGTGACGGCCTCATCCTGGCCGACGACCCGCTGGCGCAGGGTGTCGTCGAGGCACAGCAGCTTCTCGCGTTCGGTCTCGCGCAGCCGGGAGACCGGGATGCCGGTCCAGGCCGCGACGATCTCGGCGATCTCCTCGTCGGTGACGACCTCGCGCAGCAGCCGCTGCTCGCCCTGTTTGGCGGCGAGCCGGTCCTCCTCGGCCGCGAGTCGCCGTCCCAGCTCACCCAACCGGCCGTAGCGCAGCTCGGCGGCCCGGTTCAGGTCGTAGGCCCGTTCGGCTTCCTCGGCTTCGCGGCGCACCCGTTCGAGCTCCTCGCGTAGCTGCTGAACCCGCCGGATCGCCTGGCGTTCGGCATCCCACTGGGCGCGCTTGGCGTCGGCCTCGGCGCGCAGGTCGGTGAGCTCCCGGCGCAGCTCGGCCAGCCGGGTCTCGCTGGCCGGGTCGGTCTCCTTGGCCAGGGCGGCTTCCTCGATTTCCAGGCGGGTGACCCGCCGGGTGATCTCGTCGAGCTCGGCGGGCATCGAGTCGATCTCGGTGCGTAGCCGGGCGCAGGCCTCGTCGACCAGGTCGATCGCCTTGTCCGGCAGGAATCGGTCGGTGATGTAACGGTGGCTCATCGTGGCAGCGGCGACCAGTGCGCCATCCTGGATCTTTACTCCGTGGTAGATCTCGAAGCGTTCCCGCAGCCCGCGCAGGATCGAGATGGTGTCCTCGACGGTGGGCTCGTCGACCATGACCGGCTGGAAGCGGCGTTCCAGGGCGGCGTCGGACTCCACGCGCTTGCGGTACTCGTCCAGCGTCGTTGCGCCGATCATGTGCAGCTCGCCGCGGGCGAGCATCGGCTTGAGCATGTTGCCGGCGTCCATGGCGCCTTCGGCCGCGCCGGTTCCCACCACGGTGTGCAGCTCGTCGACGAAGAGCAGAATGCGGCCCTGGGCGGCCTTGACCTCGGCCAGCACGGCCTTGAGCCGCTCCTCGAACTCGCCGCGGTACTTGGCGCCCGCGACCAGGGATCCCAGGTCCAATGCGAAGATCGTCTTGTCGCGTAGTCCTTCCGGGACGTCGCGGTGGACGATGCGCTGCGCCAGGCCCTCCACGATCGCGGTCTTGCCGACGCCCGGGTCGCCGAGCAGCACCGGGTTGTTCTTCGTCTTGCGGCTGAGGATCTGGATGACGCGGCGGATCTCGGCGTCGCGGCCGATGACCGGTTCCAGCGTGCCGTCGCGGGCCTGGGCAACCAGGTCGCGGCCGTACTTCTCCAGCGCCTCGTAGGTGGCTTCCGGCGTCGCGGAGGTGACCCGCTGATGGCCGCGTACCTGGGTGAGCGCAGCGAGGAACGACTCCCGGGTGATCCCGTGCTCCGCCAGCCGCCTCCCGGCCTCGGTGGCCGACCCCTCCTCGGCCAGCGCGAGGAGAAGGTGTTCCACCGAGACGTAGTCGTCCCTGAGCCGCCCGGCCTCGCGCTCGGCCGCATCCAGCAGCCGGGACAGCCGCTGGGTGAGGAACACCCGCCCGGGGGCGGCGCCCGGCCCGCTGACCTTCGGCCGCCGGGCCAGGTCGGCTTCGACGGCGGCGGCCAGCGCGGCGGAGTCGGCGCCGGTCTGCCCGATCAACCGGGGGATCAGCCCGTCCGGGGCCTGCAGCAGGGCGAGGAGCAGATGCTCGCCGTCGACCTCGGTGTGCCCGAGCGCGGTCGCCCTGGCCTGCGCCGCGGCCAAGGCCTCCTGGGACTTCTGAGTCAGCCGGTTCATGTCCACGGCGGTGTGCTCCTTGCGGCTGTCGGAGATCGAGCGGCCTGGTCACCGCGCAGCGCGGCTTCCAGCACGTCGATGCGGTCGAGCAGGTCGAGGACGAGACCGATCGCGGCGTAGTTCAGGCACAGGCCGGCCCGCAGCCGTTGGATCCTCGCGATCGTCGCCGGGGTGTCCGGGGCGAACCACCGCGTCCCGGTGGCGTCGCGGGAGGCCTCCAGCAGGCCGAGCGCCACGAACCGGCGGACCAGGTCGGGATGCAGCCCGCCGCGGCTGGCGACCGTCTCCACGGTCAGCTTCCGGGCTGGTGCCAGCGGGTAACGCGGCCGGGTGATCGGCGACGGCGCCGTCCGCTGCTGCGACGGGGATGGGATGGTCATCGCCAGGATCCCTTGCTCGGATCGGACTTTCTGGGGTTGGAGTTTCTCGGGTTGGAGTTTCTCGGGTCGAAGGTCGAGGTGGCCGCCAGTTCTCCGAACAGCGCCCGCTCCCGGTCGGTCAGCGTCGGCGGCACTGCCACGCTGACCTCGGCGTAGAGGTCGCCCGGCCGTCCCGACGGATTCGGCAGGCCCTCGCCACGCAGCCGCAGCCGGCGGCCACTCGACGAACCCGCCGGGACGTGGACCTTGACCTCGCCGCCGGGAGTGCTGGTCGAGACCGTCGCGCCCAGCGCCGCCTCCCACGGGGTGACCGGTAGCTTCAGCTGGATATCGCGGCCGCCCACCCGATAGCGGGGGTGCAGTGCGATCCGTACCCGCAGGTAGAGGTCGCCGGGCGGGGCGTCACCGCTGCCACGGCCGCCCTGCCCGGCCAGCCGGATCCGCTGACCGGCCACCACCCCCGCGGGGATGCTGACCTGGTAAGAACGCGGCCCGTCCGAGCC
>NZ_CDWWEW010000468.1:0-3537 GCF_977966315.1 Frankia sp. CeRuru1 | reverse complement strand
GCGGCCGGCTGGGCCGCCGGCGGCGGCGTCACGAGCGGAAACCGTCATCGCGGGCGACTCCCTTTCGCGCAGGCTGATTGAGGGAAGCCTAACCTAAGCCAGTCGCACCATGGTTGCTCCGCGCAAGGTTATGGTGGCGCCAAGCAGACTTGGTGGTCTCTTCATAGTCCGTCCGGGGGAGTCGGGTTGCGGCAGAAACATCGGCCTCAGGCTGTGGTGTTTGCGGCATGTCCACTACACGCCCGTCGATCCGGATCAGACAACCGGTTATGGCGGTGACGAACGTCCCGCGATCGTCCGGCGGCACGGAAGCCGGAGACGGTCCGTGTGAGGTATCAGGCACCGTTTGCGGATCCGATCCGTGTTTCGTCGCCCCACCATCGGGCTAACCGACAGAGTCGGGTCCAGGTGGAGACCACCCATCCGAGACCACCGTCTAGACCACCCGTCTGGACCATGCGTCCGCGCTCGGCAGCCCGCGGCACACGCCATCGCTCCTGTGCGCCTGGCGGCTGTGCGCCTGGCGGCAGAGTGGGTTGTCCTGTCCCTGGCGGGCGACGCGGCTGAGCTCGGGCGCCTGAGGGAGTCTCGGACGACCGATGGAGTGAGGACCGATGGAGTGAGGAGTCGATCTGGTGGACCTGCCGCCCTCGGCCGCGCCGCTGCGCGCCCTGCCCGCCGAAAGCCTCCCCCGCCCGGTGTTGACCGCGGTGCGTGACTGGCCGGCTGGCGCCGGAGAGGTCAGTGCCTACTTTTACGACCCGGCGGCGGCCGCGCGGAACGCCGCGGCGCTGCGGGCCTGCCTGCCCATGTGGGCGGAGGTCTGCTACGCGGTCAAGGCCAACAGCTTTCCGCCGATACTCGACGCCCTGTTGCGTGGGCCCGGTCCGGACATCCCTCGGTCGGGGCGGGAACGGAGCGACTCCAGCCTGGGCGCCACCCCGACCGGCGCCAGGACCGGCGCCAGCGGCCGGGGCATCGACGGTTTCGAGGTCTCCTCCGCGCACGAGGTGCGCCTGGCGCAGGCAGCGTACGGCCGGGTCGACCCCGCCCGGCGTCCCCACCTGGTCGCCTCCGGACCGGGGAAGTCGATGACCCTGCTTACCGCGCTGGTCTCGGCCGACGTCGACGTCGTCAACGTCGAGAGCTTCGGTGAACTGCGCCGCCTGGACGCCGTCGCGGCCCGGCTCGGCCGTCGGGTACGGGCGGCGGTGCGCGTTAACCCGGCCCGAGTGGGACTGGCAGGCTCCCTCCAGATGGGCGGTCGGCCGAGTGCGTTTGGCATCCCCGAAACGGAGGTCCCCGCCGCGCTCGAACTCGCGGCGGATCTGGCCCATATCGACGTCGTCGGATTCCATGTCCACGCGGTGTCCGGCAATCTCGATGCCGCCGCCCATCTGGGCTACGTCCGGTGGTGTCTCGATTTCGCCGCCCGGACGGCTGCCGCGGCCGGGATCGAGCTGCGGATGGTCGACGTGGGCGGTGGATTCGGGGTTCCGTTCGAACCGGACCGGCGCGGTGACCGGCCCTTCGACCTAATCCGATTTGGTGAGGGACTGAGTTCGCTGCCGGTGCCGGACGGAACTCGGGTAATCTTCGAGCCGGGGCGGATGCTGGTGGCCGACTCCGGCTGGTACGCCGCCGAAGTGATCGACGTCAAACATTCCTACGGGACGGAATTCGTGATTCTGCGTGGCGGAATTCATCATTTCGCGCTGCCGACATCGTGGGAGATCGTCCATAACTTCGCCGTCGTGGAGAGATCGGGCCGGAACGGTGGGCCGGAGCCGGAGCCGGAGCCGAAGGACACGCGGGAGGCGGTGGTCGAAGGTCGTCCGGTGACGGTGGTCGGGGAGCTGTGCACGCCGGAGGACACCCTCGCCCGTGACATCACGGTCGATCGGGTGCGGTCGGGTGACGTCGTCGTCTTCCCCATGGCGGGTGCGTACGGCTACGAGTTCGCGCTGCCGGATTTCCTCGGCCACCCCCGAGCCCGGCGCGTCGAGCTTCGGGGAACGCGGCATGCTCCGTTCCCCACCGATCGGTCGAGCTGATCGGATACCCGGGAGAGGAATGTTCCCTCAGCACCAGGTTCAAGTTCATCGCTCCAGTCGCCATGGCAGTTATTTCTGGCATTCTAGGAAATATTAATCCAAGTCGTATTTTTCAGATTATTGACAATCTGTTGATGGGACGATACGTACCGTTCATCGGCCTGGCGCCTAAATGGGACATTGCGGACGGCGGGGGCTGATGTGCCGTGGTTCTGGTCTGTTTGGCTAGTCAAAAGCAGGACTTCTGTCACAATGAATAGACAACTAGCAATCTATGGTGGCATTCCTATCGGATTGGCCGTGACTGCCGATCGGGAGTCACACCAGGACACGGCCGGGAGTATCGATCGGGGAGAAGACCCATGTTTTCGTACCTACATCGTCTCAGGACCATCAGCGTGCTCGGCGCGGCGACCCTCGTCGGCGGGCTGCTCGGCGGCGGTGGCTACGCATACGCGCAGAGCAGTTTCACCGGCAACCCCTGGGTGTTCCGGGCGACCAACCAGAGTGCCGAGGGGCTTCGTATCCAGTCGACGGGCGGGCCCAACGGCCAGCTGTTCATCGTCTACGACCATCTGAACCAACCCATCTTCGCCGTCAACAAGGCCGGCGGCGCCGGTGTGTTCGGGGACAACTTCAACGTCCACCAGGGCAACGACATCCTGCATCCCTGGGTGCGGATCAGCGTCACCGATCCGCAGCCCGCCGACTGCGTGACCACGGGCCAGCTCGTCCTCGGGGGCTCGACCGGTTCGGGTGGCCGCGTCTGGCGGTGCGTCGTCGGGCAGGGGTGGACGCCCGTCCTCTGACGGGACGTGGCCCGTGGCGGGATGCGGCCCGCTCGGACGATCATGACGTCACGCGACGTCATGATCCGGTGTCGCATTGCTTTTCAAGTAGCGCACGCCCTTTTGCCATGGCATCACATCAAGGTGCCGCTAAGCCTCACTGCCTATGGACGCCGGGGCGACAGCGCCGCACAGGCGACACTGAGCCGGCCGCCGGCCGGCGAATTTGGGGGACCTGAGCACGGTCTGCGGTCCCTGGACCGTGCCTTGCTCCCCATAACTCGGCCGCCGCGATCCTCGCCCGCGTTCCCACCATGACCGCCGCCCTGGACGCCGCGAGCGCCCCGGCCGGCGCATCCGGCCCGAGCATCCCGTTGACGCCCGTCTCGGCCTGGCAACCCGGCGACCCGCTCTTCGCCGCCGGTTCCGATGGCACCCCCGACAACTGGCACCCCCGACAACCCCGGGCACGTCGGCATCTACCTCGGCGGCAACCAGGTGCTGCACGCCCCCACACCGGCGACGTCGTCAGCATCGTTTCGCTCGACCGGTACGAGAAGGTCACCGGCGCCACCAGACCTTCTGCGCTGACCCGCTGACCCGCTGACCAATGATCAGGTGACCCGCTGACCAATGATCAGGTGACCCGCTGACCAATGATCAGGTGATTCGCCGACCATGTCGGACCCATCCGC
>NZ_CDWWEW010000467.1:0-3539 GCF_977966315.1 Frankia sp. CeRuru1 | reverse complement strand
CCCTTACGCGGTGCTGCTGCCCGGGGCGAGCTGTTCGGCCCGCCGCTACGACGCCGACCGGTTCGCCCGGGTCGCCGGCCTGCTCGCGGGCGCGGGCCTGCGGGTCCTCGCCGCCGGCACGGGCGCCGAGACCGCCCTGGTCGACCGGGTCGTCGCCGCTGCCGGCCCGGCGGGGCGGGGCCTCGCCGGGGTCCTGGACGTCCCGGCGCTGGCCGCGCTCCTGCGCGGCGCGGCGGTCGTCGTCACCAACAACTCGGGCGGTGCCCATCTCGCCGACGCGGTGCGCACGCCCGTCGTCACCCTGTTCGCCGGCACCGAACGGGAGAGCGAGTACCGGCCACGCGCCGCGCGCGTCGCGGTACTGCGCCGGGCGACGCCCTGCACGCCCTGCCGTGCCTTCACCTGCCCGTTCGGGCACGAATGCCTGGATCTGCCGCCGGCCGAGGTGACCGCCGCCGCGCTCGCGCTGGTTGGGGAGGGGATGGCCCGATGACCGCCGCCCCCGCGTCTCCGGCCTCGCCGCGTCCCGTGCCGCTCGCCGAGCTGCCGGATCGGTTCGGTGCGCTGCACCTGCTCGTGGTCGGGGACGCGATGCTCGACTCCTGGCTGCGGGGACCGCCGCGGGGGTTGTCCCGGGAGGGCCCCGTACCCGTCGTCTCTGTGACCGGGCGGGAGGAGTCCCCGGGGGGAGCCGGCAACGCCGTCCTCGCCGCGGCCGCCCTCGGTGCGCGCACCCGGCTGGTCGGGATGGTGGGGGACGATCCCGACGGCCGGCGGCTGCGGGACCTGCTCGACGCCGGTGGCGTCGGCACGTCCGCCGTGGTCGTCGAACCCGGGCGGACCACGGTGGCCAAGCGGCGGATCTGTTCCGGCAACCATCTCCACCTGCGCTGCGACACGGGTGACGAGACCCCGCCCCGGCGGGCCACCGCCGCCGCCGTGGCGGCCCGCGTCACCGCCGGGGCCGCGTCGGCCTGTGCCGTGCTGGCCTGCGACTACGGCACGGGGTTGTTCACCCCCGAGCTGATCGGCCGGGTGGCGGCAGCCGTGCGGGCGGCGGGCCGGCGGCTCGTCGTCGACGCCCACGACCTCACCCGATGGGCGGCGGTGCGCCCCGACCTGGTCAAGCCCAATGCGGATGAGGTCGTCGCGCTGCTGCCCGAGGCCGTCCGAGGCTCCTTCGCGCACGACCGGGTCGGGACCGTGTGGCACCACGCGGCACAGATCCTCGCCGCCAGCGGGGCGCGGGCCGCGGCCGTCACCCTCGACCGCGACGGCGTCGTCGTCCTTACTCCCGATGAGCCGCCGTGGCATCTGCCGGCCACCGCCGACGCGCCCGACGAGCGCACCTCGGGGGCCGGTGACACGTTCGTCGCCGCCATGGTCCTCGCCCGGGCTGCGGGCGTCGGGCTGCGTGACGCCGTCCGGCTCGCCTCGATCGCCGCGTCCGTGGCCGTCTCGACCGCCGGCACCGGCATCTGCCCGGCGGCGGACCTGCGCGCCCGGCTGCACCACCTCGGCACGGGCGCCGTCCTGGACGCCGCGCGTCTCGCGGACGTCGTCGCGGCGCACCGGGCGCAGGGTCGGCGGATCGTCTTCACGAACGGATGCTTCGACGTCCTCCACGCCGGCCATGTGGCCTACCTAGACGCCGCCCGCCGGCTCGGTGACGTGCTTGTCGTCGGGGTCAACAGCGACAGCGGGGTGCGTCGGCTCAAGGGCCCGGACCGTCCGATCAACGCGCTGGCCGACCGGCTGGCGGTGCTGACCGCGCTCGCCGGCGTCGAGCACGTGGTCGTCTTCGACGACGACACCCCGACCGACCTGCTGCGTTCCCTGCGGCCCGACGTGTACGTCAAGGGCGGCGACTATACCGAGTCGATGTTGCCCGAGGCGCCGCTGGTCCGTGCGCTCGGCGGCGAGGTCCGCATCGTCGACTACGTGGCGGACCGGTCGACGAGCGCCCTAGTCGGGCGCATCCGGCGCACAGCGGACGATGGCCACGAGGGAACGGTGAGAACCACGAGGGAACGGTGAGGACCGCGAGAAAGCGGCGAGGGCTGCGAGGAAACGGGGAACCGGGCGTGAGAATTCTGCTGTGGCACGTGCACGGATCGTGGACGACGTCATTCGTCCAGGGCGATCACTCCTATCTCGTCCCGGTCACCCCGGATCGCGGCCCGGACGGCCTGGGCCGCGCGCGCACCTATCCGTGGCCGGGCACGGTCACGGAGGCCGGGCCGGACGAGCTCGGCCCGGCCGACGTGGACGTCGTCGTCCTGCAGCGGCCGCGCGAGCTGGACCTGGCGGAACGCTGGCTGGGTGGCCGGCGCCCGGGGCGGGACCTCCCTGCGGTCTATGTCGAGCACAACACCCCGAAGGGGGACGTGCCCACGACCCGGCATCCTCTCGCCGACCGGCCAGACCTCACCCTGGTGCACGTCACCCACTTCAACCGGCTGTTCTGGGATGCCGGGAGCACGCCCACCCGGGTCGTCGAGCACGGCATCGTCGACCCGGGCCACCGCTACACTGGTGAGCTGCCCCGCGTCGCGGTAGCCGTGAACGAACCGGTCCGCCGCGGCCGGGTTACCGGGACCGACCTGCTGGGGCTGTTCGCCGCGGCGGCACCGGTCGACGCCTTCGGCCTGGGGGTCAGCGCCCTACCGGCGCACACCGGCCTTCCCGCCGAGCGGCTCACCGTGTTCGAGGACGCCTCCCAGGCCGCCCTGCACGAGGCCGTCGCGCGCCGCCGGGTGTACGTGCACCTGCCGCGGTGGACCTCGCTCGGGCTGTCCCTGCTCGAGGCGATGCACCTGGGCATGCCCGTCGTCGCGCTGGCCACCACCGAGGCGGTGGAGGCGGTGCCGAGGGACGCCGGGGTCCTCTCCACCGATCCGGCGGTGCTCGCCGGCGCCGTCCGCCGCTTCGTCGCCGATCCGGAACGCGCTCGGGCGTACGGGAAGAAGGCCCGGCGGGCGGCCCTGGCCCGGTACGGTCTCGATCGTTTCCTGCGGGACTGGGACGAGGTGCTCGCGCAGGTCACGGGCTGAGCTCCGACACCGAGTTTATCCGCATGATTGCCAGGAAATGTCCTTCACATGACGGGTGAACCGGGGCTGCCCGGCGAGCCGGGCGAGCCGGGCGAGCCGTTGGACAGGTTCGTGCTGCCGCTCAGCCCGATCGCGCCCCGGCAGGCCCGGGTCCGGTTGGCCGCGGGCCTCGCCGGCACCGGCTTCGCGGCGGAGCTGGCCGAGATCGTCGTGTTGCTCGCCAGCGAACTGGTCACCAACGCTGTCGTGCACGGCCGCGGTGAGCCGGTTCTGGAGATCCGGACGACCGACCACCAGGTGTGGGTCGGCGTCCAGGATCCGGACAGCCGCCTCCCGCAGGTGCAGCAGGTCGACACCGACTCGCTTGGCGGGCGGGGCATGCACTTGGTGGCCGAGCTCGCTGAGACCTGGGGCGCCGACGTCATCCCCGGCGACGGGAAGGTCGTCTGGTTCCGGATGCGCCGGGAGAGCCCCGTTGTCGATGGT
>NZ_CDWWEW010000466.1:0-3548 GCF_977966315.1 Frankia sp. CeRuru1 | reverse complement strand
ATCCGGAGCTACCTGGCAACGGTGGTATTGGGCGCGCGCCTCGACCGCCTTCCCGAAAGGGAGCGATCAACCCGGACAGGGCCCAGATTCCCTCCCGTTCCTTGAGGCCGATGTGGCCTCTAGTCGAGGATGGCTGAATGGCGTGGTGGGACCGGCAGACCCGCGCGAGGCCGCCGTTCACACCGTGTAAGGACGCTTCTCCCTGGCCTCCGCGAGCGCGACCGCCCACCACTCGAGTTGCCTGATCAGGGTCTGGGCAGCGGTGTTGCAGCCTTCGGGATCCTTGGGCGTGCCGTCGGCGTGGAACTGGTCCCAGGCACCGTGGAAGCTGACCGTATCGCGGATGGTGACCGCGCGCAGCTCGGCGAAGACCTGGCGCAGGTGCTCCACCGCGCGCAGGCCGCCCGCCTGGCCGCCGTAGGAAACGAAACCCACCGGCTTCGCCTGCCACTCGGTGTAATGCCAGTCGATGACATTCTTGAGAACGGCCGGGTAACTGTGGTTGTACTCAGGGGTGATCACGACGAAGGCGTCGGCCGCGGCAAGCTGCCGGGTGACGTCCGCCAGTTCCGCGACTTCTGGACCGCTGGAGGTACCCAGCCTCTCCGGCAGCCTGACGTCGTCGAGGTCGACGACATTCGTGACGATCGAATCGTGGGCGGATACCTGCTTGGTGAACCATTGGGCGACCACCGGGGCGAAACGTCCCACCCTGTTGCTTCCAATAACTACCGCGAGGTTGATGGGCTGATCGAGCATGAAAGTCCTCTCATTCCGCGGATCGGCGAGATCCGCTCTCGCCAGCAGGCGCCCGGAACTCTAAAACCTCAACCATGATTGAAGTCAAGGTCGCCTCCCGGCCGGTGGGTCGCGCAGTCATGCGGGTGCTATGCGGGCGGCGGTGAACGACTCCGCGCGGGCCGGCCGGCAGTGCGGCCCACCACGTCATCTCTCGACTCCGTTGACCTCAACTTTGGTTGAGGTTGCAGACTTGGCGTGTCACCATCTCGTCACCGGATGCAGCAGGGCGCTTCGAGGGAGAGCAAGGATGTCAGCACTGGCCGCGCCTGCGGAGGGGCCGGAACTCAGCCGGACGGCTACCCGGGTGGTCCTCTTCGGGCTCCTCACCGGTGTGTTCATGTCCGCGCTGGATATGACGATCATGGCGACCGCCACCCGGACCGTGGCGGACTCGCTGCACGGGCTCACCGCCCAGGCATGGATCACCAGCGCCTACCTGATGACCATGACCATCTCAGCGACCATCCGTGAGAAGAAGACGGCGACAACGCGGGAACACCCCGCCCCCGCCGACCACGGCGCCCCCGTCACCGACGGGTAACCAGACCGGTACGGAAAACCCGTGTCCGCGCTGCCACGCGGCAGAAACCCCACCTCCGCGCCGAGGCACGGAGCAACCCGACAGGAGAGTGGAACCGATGAAAGCCGCCGCATTCTTCGACCCCGGCCCACCCAACGTTCTCCAACTCGTCGAACTGCCCCAGCCCGAACCCGGCCCCGGCGAGATCCGAGTACGGGTACGGGCCGCTGGCGTCCAGCCAGCCGACCTGGCGACCCGCGAAGGCTGGACACCCCCCGGCGTCGAACTCAGCCGTCCCCAGATACTCGGCAACGAGTTCGCCGGCACCGTCGACCTGACCGGCCCCGACGTCACCGGCATCACCACCGGCGACGAAGTCCTCGGCTTCCGTTCCCTGGGCTGCTACGCGGAATACCTGGTGGTCCCCACCGACCAGGTGGTACCCAGACCCGCCGCACTGCCCGCACAGATCGCCGGCGGACTCTCCGGCGCCGGACAAACCGCCCACACCGCCGTCGAGGAACTCAAGATCGGCTCAGGCGACACCTTCCTCATCCACGCCGCCGCCGGCGCCGTCGGCACCATCGCCGTCCAACTCGCAACGCTCGCCGGCGCCACCGTGATCGGCACCGCCAGCCCCGCCAACCACGACTACCTACGCTCCCTCGGCGCCACCCCCGTCGCCTACGGCGACGGCCTCGTCGACCGCGTACGTGCCCTCGCCCCCAACGGAGTAACCGCCAGCCTGGACGCCGCCGGCGCCGACGGACTACGCGCCGCAGTCGAACTCGTCCCGGACCGGCACCGCATTGGCACCATCGTCGCCTTCGACCTCTACCAGGAACTTGGCGTCCGCTGGCTAGGCAGCAAACGCTCCGCGGCACGACTCTCGGAGCTGGTCGGGCTGTACACACGAGGACAGCTGAAGATCGGGCTACGCCAGGCCTACCCACTGGAGCGCGCCGCCGACGCCCACCGCGACGTCGGCACCGGCCACGGCCGAGGCAAGGTCGTACTGACCCCCGCATGACCTGCCCCCCACCCGAGTCGCGACGGGCGGCGACGCCGACGAGTCGAACATGCGTTCCGTATTTCTGGTGGGAGGCCCGCCTCCACCGCTTACCCTGCGTCTGCGTTCCGTTCGGCACCGATGCTGGAGAGCTGGGCCCGGAAAGCTCGTTCAGGGCGTGCCGGCCGTGGAGCGGGCGGGGCGATCAGCGCCCCGCAGCAGCGTGCGGGCCCGGCGACGCGGTCGGGAGATCGGCTCGGCGCGCCGCTTCGAGAAGGCGCTTGTCGTAGGTGACGAACGCCTCCAGCCGGGTGTCGTTCTCGTCGGACAGCCGAAGAGCGGTAGCGAGGTGAATGGCATCGAGCGACCGCAGGAGCGGGTCATCGAAGGCGGCTGCGACGGTGCGCACGTGGGCATCGATTTCCAGGCGGTACATCCGGTCCAATACCCGCGGCACGCGTCCCGATGCTTCCGGGGCCGCTCGTTGTAGATGGCCTCCTCGATCTGGGCGCGGTCGTCGGCGTCGAGGGTGCTCAGATCGTTCTCGACACGGCGGATGAGCTGCCGCAGCCGGCTGATCTCGTCCTCGGAGGACATCGCGTCGCGACGGGCCCAGCTTCAGCGCCGTGGACGGCAGGGGGGCCGTTGACGGGGCCGTCTGGGCAGCACACGACGAGGGCATCGGAGGCGGTTCCGGTGCCGGGCACGCCGGCTTCGAGCAGCGCCTGGGTTTTAGCTTCCGTGGCTGTGATGACGGCGTTGACGAGGGCAGCGTCGCCGCTGCGCCTTGGCGAGCTCCCCGGTCAGGGCCGGCGCGGGCGCGCCGCAACGCACCAGCACGTACGACTCGGGCTTGCCGTCCGGGTACGGCTACTTGACCGTGAGGACCTCGTAGCTGCCTGGACCGGCCGTTCGACCGCATGCGAATGTTCGAGCTTGCGTGCAGAAACGCGACCCGAGGAGAAGAAGGACCGCATGATCGAGCACAAGGTGCGTGTCTACCGCAGCGAGGAGCGGCTGGCCCGCGAGGACCAGCTCGCCTGGAAGATCGCCGCGGTCGCGTCCGATCCGGTGGAGGTGACCCCGGAAGTCACCGAGATGGTCATCAACCGGGTGGTCGACAACGCCGGCGTCGCGGCCGCGTCCCTAGCTCGCAAGCCGGTGACGGCGGCGCGGGAGCAGGCGCTGCGGCACGCCCCGCCGGCCGGGCGCGCCGGC
>NZ_CDWWEW010000465.1:0-3548 GCF_977966315.1 Frankia sp. CeRuru1 | reverse complement strand
CCTCCACCAGGCACTGAGCACGCCCCGCCGGACCCGGGACCCCGGGACCGGGACGGGCCCGGTGCTCAGGACGCGACGATGCCCAGTGCCCCCACGGCCGCGGAAATCCTGGCCGCGTCCCCGACGAGCACCGTGATCAGCTTTGCCGGGGCGAGCAGGCCCGCCGACACCGCCTGAATGTCGCCCACGCCGACCTCGGCGAGGGCGCGCGGGTGATCACGCAGGTACTCGACCCCGATCCCGGCCCCGGCCAGCGCCGACAGCGTCGAGGCGAGACCGGCGGCGGTCGCACTGCCCAGTGCCAACGTGCCGACGGCGTATTGCCGGGCGGCGTCGAGCTCCTCCTCGCTGGGCGGTAGAACCGCCATCCGCCCGAGCTCGTAGAAGATCTCCAGCAACGCGGGCCCGGTCACCTCGGTGGCGACGTCCGCGGCGACGGTGAACCGTGACCCCGCCTGGTAGTGATCGATCGAGCTGCGCGGGGAGTAGGTGTAGCCCTTGTCCTCGCGGATGTTGTTGACCAGCCGGGAACTGAAGTAACCACCGAAGATGGTACTCGCCAGCCGCTGCGCCGGGTATCCGGGCGCGGAGCGGCCCAGGGCCGGTCCGCCCAGCCTGATGTTGGTCTGCACGGCACCCGGACGGTCGACGATGACGATCGGGCCGGTGGTGAGGGCCGGGACCGGCGGGACGGCCCGCGCGGGCCCGCCCGTCCAACCGCCGAGCGCGGCGGAGACCGCCACGAGAGCACGCGGCGCCGACACGGCCCCGACCAGGGTGAGGATCGCGGCGGCCGGGGAGATCCGTTCGGTGTGCAGGGCCCGTACGTCCTCGGGACCGACCTGTCCGACGGTCTCCGGCTCGGCGATGCCGGTGGCGTAGGGGTGGTCACCGAAGAGCCGGCCGAGCAGCGCCTCCCGGGCAATGACCGCGGGCTGGCTGCGGGCGACCGCCGTGTCCTCGACGATCCGGTCGCGTTCGCCGGCGACCTCGTCGTCCGGGTAGGTGGCACCGAGGAGCACCTCGGCCATGATTCCCAACAGGGGTTCGAGGTTCACCGCGAGGGCGGAACCGACGATGGACAGCCGGTCGGCGTCGACCCCGGTCGACAACGATCCGCCCAGGCGCTGGACCTCGGTGGCCAGGCCCACCCGGTCGAAGCGGTGTGATCCGGTGAACAGCGTCTCCGCGAGCACCTCGGCCCGGGCCTGGTGCACGGCGCCGACGCCGGCGAACGGGATCCGCAGCCGCACCTCGACCAGGGGCACACTGGCCCGCTCCACCACCAGCACCCGCAGACCGTTGTCGAGAGTGTGGTCGGTGACAGCCGGCAGCTCCGCCGGGACGGTCGGGCGCACGGCCGGGATGACCGCCGCCCGGGTGGTCGTCGAGCTCAGCGCGCTGCCGCTCATGAGGCGGCGCCGGCACGCAGCTCCAGGACCGAGCGGCCCTGGTCGAGAAGCGCCCGGGCGGCCGCGGCGACGGCCTCCCCGGTCACCGCGGACAGTTCCGCGGGCAGTTCGTTCACCAGCTCGGGACGTCCCCGTTGCAGTTCGTGCACGGCCATGGCGAGTGCCCGTCCCAGCGCGTCGTCGGACTCACGCAGCAGCGAGGACGCCACCCGCGCCTGCACCCGCTCCAGCTCGCCGTCCGCCAGGCCCTCACCCGCCAGCCGCGCCAGTTCCTCGTCGACGGCGGCGAGGACGGCGTCCGCGCTCGCGTCCTCGGACTGGCGGGCCTCCAGGGTCAGCAGCAGCGGGTCACGCTGCTCGAACGGATCCCCGAAGGTGCCGAGGTAGGTGCTCACCCCGATGACCGAACGGTCCTTCTGCACCAGGCGGCGTTCGAGCCGGCTGGCGTCGCCGTCGCTGAGGATCTCGGTAAGCAGGTAGTAGGACAGGTAGGTGGACAGGTCGTCGATCGGGTCGGGCACCCGGTAGCCGACCGCCAGGGCGGCGCGCGGCGCGAGCGGGTCGGTGAGCACCGCCCGGCGCTCGGTACTCGGCACCGGCTCGGCGAAGCTCACCCGCGTCGGCACCGAGCGGGCGGGGATGTCACCGAAGTACCGGCGGACGAAGGTAAGCGTCTCCTCCGGGTCGATGTCGCCGACGATGGTCAGCACGGCGTTGCCCGGTGCGTAGTACTTGTCGAAGAAGTCCTCGGCGTCGTCCAGGCTCGCGGCCTCGAGCTCGGAGAAATCCCCGTAGCCGTTGTGGGCGTTCGGGAAGGTGTCGAACGCGACCGGCGGCAGCTTGATCCAGGGAAATCCCCCGTAGGGGCGGTTCAGGACGTTGACCCGGATCTCCTCCTGCACCACGGCGATCTGGTTGTCCAGGTTCTGGCGAGTGATCTTCGGTGCCCGCATCCGGTCCGCCTCCAGGAACAGGGCCAGTTCGAGCGCCCCGGCCGGGAGCAGCTCGAAATAGTCCGTGTAGTCCGGGTGCGTCGATCCGTTGAAGATTCCGCCGGCGGCCTGGACATGCTTCGGATGCTCGGCCTTGCCGACGTTCTCGCTGCCCTGGAACATCAGGTGCTCGAACAGGTGAGCGAATCCGGTACGGCCCTCAGGCTCGGATCGGAACCCGACGTCGTAGTGCACCGAGACGGCCACCACCGGCGCGGTGTGGTCGGGGGCGAGCAGCACGCGCAGGCCGTTACCGAGCCGGGTCCGCTCGATCGGATAGGAGGATGCCGGCAGGGCCGACTTCATCGCGGTGGACGCGGCCGGGCCGGGTTCTCTAGGCGGGGACACAGTTGCCAACGCTACTGCCCGGCGGGCCGCGCCGGTGGCGAAGAGGACACCCATCCCAAGTCATGGCCACGGGAGGCCGTGCCCCGGCCCGCCCGGAGCCGATTCCGCCGGCCGCCGGCGACGATCACGGGCGGCCCGCCCAGAGGACGAGGTGCGGGAGATTGCGACTGTCGGGCGGCAAACTGTTCCCATGGGACAGTTTCCAGCCGGGCTGAGCGAGATCCTCGCCGCCGAGTTCGACGCTCTGGGTGAAGAGATCATCGCCGCGATCGCCCGGGAGGTTCCCGCCTACGCGCGCCCGCTGGAGGGCAAGTTCGGCCATGGGGTGCGCCGCGGAGTCGACGAGGCGTTGTTCCGCTTCCTCAGCCTGGTCGAGGCCGGTCCCCACTGCACTCTCGACCTCGCCGCCAGCCGGGAGGTCTATGTCCGTCTCGGCCGCGGCGAGGTGTACGCGGGACGGTCGTTGGACAACCTGCTGAGCGCCTACCGGGTGGGCGCCCGCGTCTCCTGGCGCCGCCTCGGGGAGGCGGCGGCCCGCCGCGGCGGGCTGGACGGCCCGGCGCTGGTGTCCCTCGCCGAGATGATGTTCGCCTACATCGACGGCATCTCCGCGGCCTCCGCCGATGGCTACGCGTCCGAGCAGTACACCGCGGCCGGTGAACTGGAGCGGCTGTGGGACCGGCTGGGCGAGATGCTGCTGTCCGGCGCGACCGGCGGGGCGATCGCGCAGGTCGCCCGTTCCGGCAGCGTGCGGCTGCCCGGCCGGCTGGCCGCCGTGCTCGTCCCCGCCCCGACC
>NZ_CDWWEW010000464.1:0-3549 GCF_977966315.1 Frankia sp. CeRuru1 | reverse complement strand
TCGCCCGTCGAGATCCGCTGTACGCTGCGCGGCATGGGATCTGGGCGGGTACGGGTTCGATTCGCGCCATCTCCCACCGGCATCTTCCATGTGGGTGGGGCGCGGTCGGCGCTGTTCAACTGGCTGGTCGCGCGGCGCGCCGACGGCGACTTCGTGCTGCGCATTGAGGACACCGACGCGTCCCGCAACCGGCCGGAGTGGACCGACGGCATCATCAGCGCGCTGGACTGGCTCGGCATCAGCCCCGGCGGGTACGAGGGTCCGGTGCTGCAGTCATCGCGTGCCGACCGGCACCGGGCCGCGGCCGAGCGGCTGCACGCCGAGGCCCTCGCCTACTACTGCGACTGCACGCGCGAGGCCCTGGCGGGACGCACCGGCAACGCGCAGCGCGGCTACGACGGATTCTGCCGGGACCGCGGGCTCGCCCCGGGTCCCGGCCGGGCGCTGCGCTTTCGCACGCCGGACGACGGCGTGACGATCGTCGAGGACCTCATCCGCGGCACGCCGGAGTTCCCGAACGACACCATCGAGGACTTCGTGGTCGCGCGGGCCGACGGGTCGGCGGTGTTCCTGCTCGCCAACGTCGTCGACGACCTGGAGATGGGGATCACCCACGTCATCCGGGGTGAGGAACACCTGTCGAACGCCCCGAAGCAGCAGCTGCTCTGGGCAGCGCTCGGCGCGGGCGCGCCGCCGGTGTGGGCGCACGTCCCGGTGATCGTCAACGAGAAACGCCAGAAGCTGTCGAAGCGGCGCGACAAGGTGGCGCTCGAGTCCTACCGGGACGAGGGATACCTGCCCGCCGCCATGAAGAACTACCTGATGCTGCTCGGTTGGGCCCCGCCCGGCGAGGACGAGATCGTGCCCTGGGAGACGATCGAGTCCACCTTCGACCTTGCCGACGTGAAGCCGTCGCCGGCGTTCTTCGACGAGAAGAAGCTCAAGGCGTTCAACGGTGAGTACATCCGGCGGCTGAGCGTCGAGGAGTTCATCGAGGCGGTCCGGCCCTGGCTCTCGGCACCGGCCGCGCCGTGGGAGCCGGCCGCGTTCGGCGCGGACGCGTTCGCCGCCCTCGCCCCCCTGGCGCAGAGCAGGGTCTCCGTGCTGTCGGAGATCGTGCCGATGGTCGACTTCCTCTTCCTGCCGGAGGTACCGATCGACGACGCGGCCTGGGCCAAGGCGATGAAGGGGCCGGCAGCGGAACTGCTCGCCGACGTCCACGACCTCTACGACAAGATCGAATGGGAGGCCGAGACGCTGAAGGCCGGGCTCACCGAGGTCGGCGAGCGGCACGGTCTCAAACTCGGCAAGGCGCAGGCACCGGTGCGGGTCGCCGTGACCGGGCGGAGCGTGGGACTGCCCCTGTTCGAGTCGCTGGAGGTGCTCGGCCGGGAGACCACCCTGCGGCGGCTCGCCGAAGCGCGGGAACGGCTTACCGGCGGCTGACCTCACGCCGGTCCACGGCGGCTTCGCGCGCACGCCGGTCCACGACGGCCTCGCGCGGCGGGCAGGGCTGAGCCCGGGTCACGGCTGGGACGGGCCGCGACCCGGGCTGGGGAGACCCACCAGAAGCCGGGGTTACCTCTGGTGGGTGAGGCTGCTCCAGTTCGCCAGCCACCCGGGCGGCCACCCGGGTGGCCAAGGTACGGTCGCGTTCGACAAGGACCAGCACACCCCGCCGGGCCTAAGAGATCCTTAAAACAAGCTCAAGACAAGCTGTGATCTTGCTGTCACGAAATGCCTCTCGAGAGTGACCATCCCGTGATGTCAGGATATTGCCGCCAAGCGGGAGTCCACCGGACTTAGGGCTCACCGTGACCCTGGGTGGCTGATCCTCGGGGCGTGCGCTGGCGCGGGCTCAGCCCGGACCACTCGTCCGCCCAGGCCGCCAGCGGTTCCAGCACTCCCTGCAGGCGACGGCCGTGCGCGGTCAGCCGGTACTCGCCGGCCTCGTCCACCTCGACGAGGCCGGCCTCGCGCAGCTCCCGCAGGCGTTGGGTCACCTGGGCCTGCGGCGCGTCGAGCCGCGCCACGAGCGCGCGGAACGGCAGGGCCGTCCCGCGCAGGTTCCAGTAGACGGCGAGGGCGAAACGCCGGCCCAACAGGTCCACAAGACCGGCGAGGGCGGACGGTGCGCCGTCCGGAGTCTCCGGATGAGTCTCGGGATGACCGGAGGCGTGCGGTCGTCCCGGCCCGTTCGGCCTCGCCTGCCTCATCAGCATGTCCCGCCGGGACCGCTCATCGGTGGTCTCCGGGGTCTCCGGCGCGAGGGTACCTCGATCAGCGGGCACCGACCGAACCGACGCCGTTGGATCCGACACCGTTGGAGCTGTGCGAGCCGAGGGGAGCGAACAGCCTGGTCGCGGACTGCCCGGCGTGGGCGCCAAGCAGGTCCCGGGCCTTCTGGTAGAAGGTGGCCGCCTGCGCGGAGACGAGTCCCGCCGCGCTCTGGACCTCCGGGCGCTCCTGGAGGTCACGGACCTGCCGCATGATGGCGTCGTAGTGCTCCCGGCCGGCCCGGGCGCCGAGGACGTATCCGAGACCGAGGGCCAGGATGACGCTGGGCCTGATACGCATGTTGCCTCCCAGGAGACCGAGGGACGTGCAGGCGGATGGCCGCCGGCCGCTTGACGTTGTGTCGTCGGGTTGATTCCTACCCCACGTCCAAGACCGCCCGAACCTCAGGTAGGCTGACGACGTCAGGTACATGGCAGGTACACGGCACCCGATCCCGCGTAGCTCAATTGGCAGAGCAGCCGGCTGTTAACCGGCAGGTTATAGGTTCGAGTCCTATCGCGGGAGCATAGGCCCAGGCCGGAGGCCTGATCCCTTCCGAAGATCAATTCCGAGTCATATCAGTACCACTTTAGCCTTACCCATCCATACTATGATCTTGATCGATGCAAGATCAAGAGAACTACTACAAGCACGGCCACGCGTGGACCATCAAGATCACGAAAGATTCACCTGCCGGTGGGTCGACAGTAGCCCCTCAGATTGCCACGCTGTGCAGCAGAGCCAACACGACGGTGCTGTGGGGGTGGCCGGTGCGACTGGCGTCGTTCAACGTGGAAAACCTGTTCGAACGGGTCCGGGCGATGAATCTGCCCACCTGGGACGAAGGCCGACCGGTCCTAGCCGCATTCGACCGGTTCACCACCCTCGCCCAGCACGAGGTCTATACCGTTCAGGACAAGACCGACATGCTCGCCGACCTGGAAACGATGGAGATCCTGACCCGCACCGGCGAGGGTCGGCTGCAGCTCAGCCGGGATCCACAGCCGCGGTGGGCCCGGCTTCGCGAGAACCGCGGGAACTTCCTCACCCAACCCCCCGGTAAGGACGCTGTGATCGACGCAGCCGGACGGCAGGATTGGATCGGCTGGGTCGAACTGGTCACCGGCCCCGTCAACGAGACCGGGATCCGCTCCACCGCCCAGGTCATCACGGACATCAACGCCGACGTTCTCGCCGTGATCGAAGCCGAAAACCGTCCGGCGCTGGTCCGGTTCAACACCAGTCTGCTCGCCGGCCTGTACGCCCACGTGA
>NZ_CDWWEW010000463.1:0-3576 GCF_977966315.1 Frankia sp. CeRuru1 | reverse complement strand
TGCGTAGCCGTAGCACGGCCTCGGCGCCGTCGAGGCCCCAGCGGGCTCCGGTGATCTCCATGCGGTCCTTGACGAGCCACTTCGCCGTTCCCTCGATGAGACCGGTGGCGATCGGCCAGCCGTTGGCGAGCGCGAGGTCATAGCGCAGGTAGGGGGCCTTGGCGTCGAGGTAGTCCGCCGCGGTGTCGGCGCCCTTGCGTTCGGTGGAGTTGTAGCCGTTGTAGGTGGCGCGGCGACGCAGACCGGTCGCGACGTCACTGGCCTTGCCCGCCAGGACTCGGCGGGCCCGGTCGCTGACCCAGGCCTCGGCGTCGGGGTCACCGGGGTCGAAGAACGACCAGGCGGCTTTCCAGAGGTACTCCAGGACGTGGACGAAGCCGACCACGATGGTCACCGTGACCGAGCGGCGGGCGGCCTCGGTGCGGATCGCCTCGATCTGGGTGTTGTTCCCGTCGACGAGCACGACCCAGGTCCGCTGGTGGTGGGGGTCGCGCCGCTGCGCCTCGTCGAAGCCTGCCGCGATGACGGTGGCGATGTCGTCGATGACGGAGGCGGTCAGCCACTTCCCGGTGGCCTTCGGCCCGTCCGCCCGTGGCTGCGGCGGGCTGGCGGCCTGGGCTTTCGGGCGGCGGGGGATGACGTCGTCGACGGTGCGCGGCGCCGGGGTAATGTCGTGCACGACGGCGATCTCGGCCATCCGTTTACGGTTGGCCTTCTCCCCGGGTGACAGGCGGGTCGCGAGCCGCTGGGTGGCCTGCCGGGCGGCCTTCGCGGTCGCCGGGCGCAGCGCCTCGGGGCGCATGACGATGCCCTTGCCGTCGAACTGGAGCACCAGCAACCGGCCGGCGCCGGCGATCTCGGGCCGGGCCTGGTCGTAGAAGGCGGCCACGTCGGCGGCAAGGCCACGGGCGAGCTCGACGGCGAGCCGTTTACCCAGGACCTGGCCGGTCGCGCGGGCGACCGCGTCGATCGCGTCGTCGAACGAGCCCCGGGTCACCTCCCGGGCAAGCCTGCGTGCGAGCGTGTGCGAGTACAGCCCGACCGGCAGGTTCAGCGCCCGGTCCGCGGGATGCAGGTTGCCCACCCCCGCCGCGCGGTAGGCGTTACGCGTGACCGTGACCTGCCCGAACTGCGACACCAGCCGCCGGTCATGGCCGCGTTCGGTCCGGGTACGCGCCACGCCGTCGGCGCCGACCGGCGGCGGGTCAGCCCGCGTCTCCTGTCCGGCCCGCAGGTCGAGATGGCCCTGGAACAGCGCCCGCAACACCTCGCGGCCGTGCCGGTCGACCAGCTCCTCGACCTCGTCGTGCGTGCCAGCGCGGGCGTCCGCGCCGGCGAGCAGCGCCTCCAACGCGAGGTACCGCGCCCTGGCCTCGGTGAACGGCCCCGCCGACGGCGGCACGACCGGCTCCTCATACCCTGACACGCAGGCTCCTTCTCGCTGTCACGTCCTCTTGGTTTCGTCACCACGGAACGTAGCGAGAAGGAGCCCCCTTCTTGACCAACCCCGGCACAGCACTCGATGATCGCTACCAAAATGATCTCACTCGACCGGAACTACACCCAAAGGTTTTCGGTGAATGCTACCCAACCCGCACGGGCGACGACTTCCTGGAGTTCATCAAGAAAGCCGTTGAGCCTCACAGAGATAAAGAGATCCACATCATCCTCGACAATCTCTCCACGCACACGACGCCCGACGTGATGAAGTGGCTCGAGGAGAACCCCAGAATCACGTTCCACTTCACTCCCAAAGGATCGTCGTGGATCAATCAGATCGAGAACTGGTTCGGTATCATCACCAAGCAGTCGATCCGGCGGGGCACCTTCAGCTCGGTCAAGGTGCTGATCAAACAGATCCGGGACTACATCGAGCACTGGAACTCCACTGCGGAGCCGTTCGTCTGGACCGCGACAGCCGGGGAGATTCTGGCCAAGGTCAAACTCGTCGAGACCAACATCAAGAAATTGGTTGCCAACAACGGCTGACAAAGGAATCAGAATCACGCTCCACTAGTCGATACAGGAAGGCCAGGCTGCCATCGCACCGTCGACGACGGCGGTCAGTTCGGCGGCCGTGGCGCCGTCGCGTGCCAGCAGCAACCCCGCCCCTAGAGCACGCCTCCATCGCGGCGAGACAGGCGCCGGAACCAACAAGACGTGCTGTCGCGTGGCTGTAAGGTCAGTCATCGAGCCAAGGGTGCACGGTCCGAGCAAGTCCGGGGATTTCGATTGTGACCGCGACCCAGAGCAAGTCCGCGTCGACCGCGAAGTAACCGTGTACCAGGTGGTTGCGCATGCCGGCTATCGCGGCCCAGGGAACCTCGGGGTGGCCCTTTCGGAAGGAATCGGACAGCCGTGCGGCCGCCTCTCCGATGATCCCCACCCACCTGATCAGGGCAGCGGCGAGGACGACATCTTTGTCCAGTTCGTCCCGCGAGGCGGGCAGATGCGCGCCGATCAGCTCGGCGTGTTCGACGATGTCGCGCAGGCGCTCGTCGTCGGACCTCACAGGGTAACGGCCTCGGCAAGAACGCGCTGGCGTAGCCGGGGTCGCAGGCCGGCCACCGTCGTCGCGTCGATGTGGACGTCGAGTGCCGACTCGGCCTCGCTGATGAAGCCGCCGAGGTCGAACAGACCCCGTCCCGGGGCAAGGTCGACGAGCAGGTCGAGGTCGCTGTCGTCGTCCGCGTCGGCGCGGGCGACCGAGCCGAAGACGCGGATGTTGCTGACGCCGTAGCGTTGTGCGACCGCGTAGACGTCTGCGCGGCGCCGACGCAACTCACTCAACGTCACCCGCCGGCGACGATCAACCTTCGTCGTCACAACGACCCCTTCCGGGAGAAGCCTGGCCCGCTATCAGGATCGCACAACAGCTGCTGCCGGGATCGTTGTGGAGTGATCCCGTTTCCGTGGACAGCGAAGTTGTCCGGAGCCAGGTCAGGACTTCTTTTCGGATGATCTTGGTAGATGGTGCTGTTTTTCCTGGTCAGCGGTCTGTTCTGGGTGTGCGACAGGTGTTGTTCACGCGGATGGGTGCGGCGCTGGCCTGTTGAGCGTGCTGATCAGGTTGCGGTTCGCTGTCCGTGCGGCGACGAGCTCGTCCTGGAGGTCGTTGAGGTCTCGGCGGGCGTCGAGGAGCTGGTGTTCGAGGGTGGTGATGCGCTCGCGGAGCGCGGCTACCTCGTCGGTTCCGGCGAGGCAGGCGGCGTGGAATGCCTGTGCGCCGAGGATGGTCGACAGCCGTTGGGTGAGTTTGACGTTCTGCTGGCGCAGGCGCTCGTTGTAAGCGCGGACGTTGGCGAGGTCGGCGAGCAGGGACCGCTGGCTGATCCGGGGGCTGGGCGCTGCGCCGGCTGGTTCCGTGGCGTGCGTGAGAACGTGAGCGCGCAGGTCGTGGTGCCGGTAGAGGAATGAGCGGTCGACGTCGGCGGCGCGTGCGACCGCCGAGACGGTGATCTCCTCGCCGGCTTTCTGGAGCCGGGTGAGGGTGTCGAGGACCTTCTGCCGGCGGCGCTGGCTGTCGGCGCGGCGGGCCGCGGCGAGCGGCTCGGGTGGGTCGCCGGCCATCAGTGG
>NZ_CDWWEW010000462.1:0-3585 GCF_977966315.1 Frankia sp. CeRuru1 | reverse complement strand
ACATTCCTCCGCGAAGAGGGTTATCGGTTACCTGACGCGACGCAAATGCTTGTATCGGACGCGGCGGCGCGGCCGGACTTCGTCTACCGGCTGCCGTCGGGGGCGGTGGCCGTGTTCGTCGACGGTCCGCACCATGACGCCGCCGACGCGGCCGCGCGGGACGCCGACGCCGAGGACCGGCTGGCCGACCTGGGGTGGCTGGTCGTCCGGTTCCGGTATGACGCGGAGTGGGGGAAGATCGTGGCGCACTACCCGAACGTGTTCGGCCGCGGGCGGCGCGGCTGATGGCGGCCGTTTCGACGCCGCGCCACCCCACACCGACCGGAGCCACACCGACCGGCGCCACACCGACCGGCGCCACACCGGCCGGGGCCACACCGACCGGCGCCACACCGACCCGCGACTTCGAGCCGGGGTCGCTGGTGAAGGCCCGCGGGCGCGAATGGGTGGTCCTGCCCGGCGACGACCCGAATTTCCTCGTCGTGCGGCCGCTCGGTGGGGACGAGGAGTACGTCACCGGGCTGTTCCGGGACGAGGCGACGTCCGTGGGTTTCCCGCCGCCGGATCCGGCGGCGGCCGGCGACCACCGTTCCATCTCCATCCTGGCCACCGCGTTGCGGCTCGGCTTCACCGCGAGCGCCGGCCCGCTGCGCTCGCTCGCCGCCGTCGCGGTCACCCCCCGGCAGTACCAGCTCGTCCCGCTGCTCCTCGCGCTGCGCCAGGACCCGGTCCGCCTGCTCATCGGCGACGACGTCGGGATCGGCAAGACGGTGGAGGCGGCTCTCATCGCCAAGGAGCTGTTGGTGCAGGGGGACGCCACCGGGCTGACGGTGCTCTGCCCACCCGCGCTCGCCGAACAGTGGCGGGCGGAGCTGGCCGACAAGTTCGCCATCGAGGCCGAGCTGGTCCTGACGTCCACGGTCGCCGGCCTGGAGCGCCGGGCGGGCGGAGTATCCATCTTCGAACACTTCCCGTTCACGATCGTCTCGACGGACTTCATCAAGACGGATGAGCGCCGGACGCTGTTCGCGCGGTCCTGCCCGGACCTGGTGATCGTCGACGAGGCGCACACCTGCGTCCCGGCGGCCGGCAGCGCGGCCGGCAGCGCGTCCAGCAGCGCCGGGCAGAAGCGCTACGACTTGCTGCGCGGCATCGCCGACCGTCCCACGAAACAGGGCCGCCCCCGCCACCTCCTGCTGGTCACCGCCACGCCCCACTCCGGTAAGCAGGATGCGTTCCGGGATCTGCTGAGCCTGCTCAGCCCGCGGCTCGCGCTGCTCGATCTGGACACCGTGCGTGGCCGGGAGGAGCTCGCCCGGCACTTCGTGCAGCGCCGCCGCCGCGATATCCGCCGCTATCAAGGGCAGGACACCCCCTTCCCGGAGGATCGCCAGTACCGCGACGTGGGGTACCGGATGAGCGCGGCCTACTCCGGGTTCCACGACGAGGTGCTCGCCTTCGCCCGGGAGACGGTCACGAATCCCGACGGGGAGCGGACCCGCCGGGTGCGGTGGTGGTCGGCACTGGCCCTGCTGCGATCGGTGGCGTCCTCGCCGGCCGCGGCGGCGGCGACCTTCACCGCGCGGTCGGTCACCGCCGCCGCCGGATCGGCGGCCGAGGCGGACGCGCTGGGCCGCCCCGGCACCTACGACCTGATCGAGGCCGAGGCGATCGACGGGCTGGACGTCGCCCCCGGTGCGCTCGACGACACCCTCTCCGCCGGGGCGCGGGCGGCGCTCGCGAGGCTGGCCGGTCGGGCCAAGGAGCTGGAGCTGGCGGGGAAGGAACACGACGCCAAGCTGACGACGTTGATCAAAGAGATCAAGGGTCTGCAGGCCGACGGGTACGACCCGATCGTGTTCTGCCGCTACCTCCCGACGGCGGAATACATCGGCAGGCATCTCACGGCGACGTTCGGGAAGAAGGCGACGGTCGAGACCGTCACCGGCGAGCTGCCCCACGCGGCGCGGGCCGCCCGCATCGAGAGGCTCACCGCCACCCCGGGCCGGCACATTCTCGTCGCTACCGACTGTCTGTCCGAGGGCATCAACCTCCAGGAGAGCTTCCAGGCGGTGATCCATTACGATCTGGCCTGGAATCCGACCCGTCATGAGCAGCGCGAGGGCCGGGTCGACCGGTTCGGCCAGCGGAAGTCGTACGTCCGCGCGGTCACCCTGTACGGCGCGGACAACGGCATCGACGGTCTCGTGCTGGACGTCCTGCTGCGCAAGCACCGCCGGATCGCCCGCGACACCGGGGTGACGGTCCCGGTTCCCGACAACGCCGAGAGCCTGCTCATCGCCATGCTTGAAGGGCTGGTCCTGCGCCGCAAGGACGGCGAGCAGCTCACCCTCGATCTCGACGTCGTCCGGACCGACGACGAGGTGACCGACGAGTGGCACAGCGCCGCCAAGCGGGAGTCCCGGACGCTGACGAAGTACGCCCACAGCGGAGTCGACCTGGACGAGGTGCAGGGCGTACTGGACGACGTGCGGGAAGCCCTCGGCAGCCAGGCCGACGTCCGCCGGTTCGTCCTGAACACCCTCGACGAGCTGGGCGTGAAGGTGGTTCCGACGGAGACCTCGGACGGTCTCGTCGCCGACGTGACCGGGCTGGACCCCCTCTACACCGATGCCCTGCGCGTGTCGCCGGGCGGCGCGGGCCGGCTGGTTCTGCACGACGACCTGCCGGTTCCGCCCGGCCACCGGGCCCTGGTGCGGACCGACCCGGCGGTCACGGGGCTCGCCCGCGCGGTGCTGGAGGAGGCGCTGGACGACCGGACCGGGGTGATCGCCCCGGTGGATGATCTCGGGCCCGCGGGGGCGGGCGCTCCCGCGGACCGGGCGGACCCGGCGGGCGCTCCCGCGGACCCGGCGGGTGGTGCGGTGCGGCGCCCGCCGGGGGCGCGCTGCGGGGTGTTCCGCACCTCCGCGGTGGCCACGCGCACGGTGGTACTCCTCGTGCGTTACCGGTTCCATCTGACGCTGCCCGGCGCGGCGAAGACCGTCGACACCGTGGCCGAGGACGCGCGCCTGGTCGGCTACCGTGGCCGCGGGGAGAACCGCGAGTGGCTGACGCCGCCCGACATCGACCGGCTGTTCGCCGTCGACCCGGAGAACGCCCTGCCCGAGTTCGTTCGCCGGCAGGCGGAACGCGCCATCACCGAGCTCGCCGACGTCGCGCCTGAGCTGGACGCACAGGGCGAGCGGCTCGCCGAGACGCTGCGCGAGGCCCACCTGCGGGCCCGGGAGGTCGCCGGGCTGCGCCGCCGCCGCGGGCTCACCGTCACCCCGCACGACCGGGCCGACGTCCTCGGGGTCTACGTCTACCTGCCGGCCGGGGCCGGCTCATGACACTGAGAATCGGGGACGTCGAGCTCCTCTCCGTCAGCCTCGAAGGCAGCCTGTTCACCCGGGACCTGGTACGGCGGGTCAGGGACGCCGACCCGGAACTCGCCGGCATGCGCGTCGAGGACTATCACCTGGCGGCCGGGGAACGGCTCGGCGACGCGGCCAGCCGCCACTGGGCGTACCTGCTCGGGGCGTACCGCACCTTCCGCGCGAGGCTCGCCGCCGAGGAGCGGTC
>NZ_CDWWEW010000461.1:3079-3617 GCF_977966315.1 Frankia sp. CeRuru1 | reverse complement strand
TCCCCGGCCTGCGCCGGGACGCGTCGCGGGTGGTGGCCGGCGCGGCGGGGAGCAGGCGGCGTCGCCGTGGATATCCGAGGGGTTCGTGCACCGCCGGGTGCACGCCTCCTACCTACATCTGCACTGGGCCGGACGACCCGGCGCCGCCACCCGCCTGCTCGCCGCCGCCCGCGCGGCGTGACCGGAGCAGAACCGGGGGACGGGGGACTGGTCGTCGGTGTCGGTGCACGGCCCGGGGTGACGGCGGCGGAGATCCTGGGGCTGGTCGAGGCGGCGCTGCACGACCTCGCGGCGCCGGTGAGCGCGGTGCGCCGGATGGCGACGGTCGAGGCCCGCCGGGACGAACCGGGCGTCGTCGCCGCCGCACGCCACCACGGCTGGCCGCTGGTGGGCCATCCCGCCGCCCTGCTCGCAGGCGTCGACGTGCCCCATCCCGGTGCCGCTGCCCACGCCGCGCTCGGCACCCCGAGCGTCGCCGAGGCCGCCTGCCTGATCCCCCTCGCTGTCCCCCTGTCCCCGGGAACGGCCACCCTGTCCC
>NZ_CDWWEW010000461.1:0-3054 GCF_977966315.1 Frankia sp. CeRuru1 | reverse complement strand
GGGAACGGCCATGCCACAGCCGGTCCTGCTCGTACCCAAACGCGCCGGCCGGCGGGTGACGGTCGCGATCGCCCGGCATGGCGCGCCGGGTCGGGGTAGCGGCGCTTCCGCGTGACCGCGGACCAGGTCGGCTGGGCGGTCGAGCGGACCACTTTGATCAGCATCGGCTCGCGCCGCTGGTGTTGTTAAGGAAGACAAACGCGAATCGTTCTTCCCGACGTTTCTCAGCCCCAGGCGACGCCGGACGGGACCGCCGCGCCGGCGGGCACCGGGGCGCAGGCGTCGGCGAGCAGGTCCAGGGACAGGCCGAGGACCCGCGCCAGCGCGGCGACGGTGAAGAACGCCGGGGTCGCGATCCGACCTGCCTCGATCTTGCGCAGCGTCTCCGCCGACAGCCCGGCCGCCGCGGCGACCTCGACCATGCTGCGGTCCCCCCGGGCGGTGCGCAGCAGGGCGCCCAACCGCTCACCGCGTTCGCGTTCCAGCCGGGTCAACGGCGTCCGCACCATGACCATGATGCTAGTACCGGCATGCCCCTACCCGGCTCCGCACCACAACCGTGATACTAATAACGGTATAAGAATTGGTCACGGGTGCGGGTCCGAGCCTGTCGGCTGAGTAGAGGGCAGGCGGGGCAGCCGGGGTCTCCCGTGGGCTCTCCTGCGGCACCGGCGGCGGGAGACGGCACCGGCGGCGGGAGACGGAGCAACCCATGGTCGAACTGAAGTCGGGCACGGCGATCGAGGCGATGGCCGCGGCCGGGGCGGTCGTCGCCCGCGCCCTCGCGGCGGTACGCGCCACCGCCGCGGCCGGCGTCACCCTGCGCGAGCTCGACGACACCGCGCACGCGGTGATCCGCGACGCCGGGGCCGACCCGGCCTTCCTGCACTACCAGCCGCCCTTCGCCCCGAGCCCGTTCCCCGCGGTCATCTGCACCTCGGTCAACGACACGATCGTGCACGGCATCCCCGACGGCACCCCGCTGCGCGACGGCGACCTGCTCAGCGTCGACTGCGGCGCCGAGCTCGACGGCTGGGTCGGCGACGCGGCCGTCAGCTTCTGCGTCGGCACCCCCCGACCGGGCGACGCCGACCTCGTCGAGACCACCCGCCGCGCGCTGGCCGCCGGCATCACCGCCGCGGTCGCGGGCGGCCGCCTCGGCGACATCGCGCACGCCATCGGCCGGGTCGGGCGGGCAGCCGGCTACGGCATCCCGCGCGGCTTCGGCGGCCACGGCATCGGCCGGCGCATGCACGAGGACCCCGGTGTTCCCAACGACGGCCGGCCCGGCCGGGGCATGCTGCTGCGCCCCGGACTGGTCCTCGCCCTGGAGCCGATGTTCCTCGCCGGCGGTCGCGACCACTGCCGCACGGCCCCCGACGGCTGGGCGCTGCGCACCGGCGACGGCAGCCGCGCCGCCCACGCCGAGCACACCGTCGCGATCACCGAGGACGGCCCCCGCGTGCTGACCGCCCCCTGAGGGCGGATCGTGGCCGGCGCGGGTGATGATCCCGCCAGGCGATCGTCGGCGCGGAGAACCTGCTGATCCGACCGGTGAAACCCGGCCCTTTCCTAGCTATCCTGTCGGGGTGGCGGTGCAGCTACGGCTGGAGCGGGACGCGCGGGCGTTGACCGAGGTCGTCACTCGACTTCGACGGGTGCTGCGGACGAGTATCCGCAGCGACTACCCGTGGGAGGCCCTGCCGATGGCCCAGGTGGAGTTGTTGCAGTGCCTGCAGGAACGCGACGGCGCGCGGGTGGGTGAGCTCGCAGGCCTGCTCCACCTGGCTCCGAATACGGTGAGCACCCTGGTGCAACAGATGTCGGACGCGGATCTTCTGCGGCGGGTCACCGACCCGGCCGACCGGCGCGCGGCCCGGGTGTCGTTGACCGAGACCGGTACCCGCCATCTGCAGGGGTGGCGCGAGGCCCACGAACGCAGGCTCGGCGACGCACTGGGCCGGCTCGCCGCCGCCGACCAGGCCGTTATCGTCGAAGCCTTGCCGGCCCTGTCACGCCTGGTCGAACAACTCGATGACCGCCGCACGGCCGACCCGTCCCCCGCCGCCACCGGCGGGCCCTGAGCGCGGATCTCCGGGGGGCGTAATCACACACGTTGGCATCTACCTCGGCGGGCAGAGCGGTCAGGCTGGGATGCTCGGACGCTCCGGCCGGCTGCCGATCTCCGCGATGAGGTCCTTGATAAGGATCTCGATCTGGTCGCGGATCGGGCGAACAGCGTCAACGCCCTGGCCGGCGGGGTCGTCGAGGTCCCAGGTGAGATAGTTCTTGCCGGGGAAGACCGGGCAGGCGTCGCCGCAGCCCATGCTGATCACATAGTCGGAGGCCTGCACCGCCTCGGTGGTCAGCACCTTGGGCTTCTGGCCGGTGATGTCGATGCCGACCTCGGCCATGGCGGCGGCCGCGGCGGGGTTGACCTGCTCGGCGGGCAGGGAGCCGGCGGAACGCACCTCGATCCGGTCACCGGCGAGGTGTCGCAGGAATCCGGCGGCCATCTGGGAGCGGCCGGCGTTGTGCACGCAGACGAACAGGACGGATGCAACAGGGCTGGTGGTCACGGCAGTCTCGTGGCCTTCCTCACAGCGCAGCGTGCCGGCTACGCCGATGGATGCGGTCGGGTCTAGAGCGGGGTTCGGTCCCGGCGTACCGGGCCATGGATCGTAGGCGCCGGAGCGCCGTCAGCAGCAGGGGCTGATCATCGTGCTGAGTGCGGCGAGGGCGTCGGGTGCGGCCTTGTAGTAGGCCCAGACCCCGCGCTTGTCGCGGGTGAGCAGGCCGACGTCGACGAGGACTTTCAGGTGGTGGCTGATCGTGGGCTGGGTCAGCCCGAGCGGCTCGGTCAGCTCGCACACGCACGCCTCCCCGCCCTCGTGGGCGTAGATCAGCGACAGCAGCCGCAGCCGGGTTGGGTCCGCGATCGCCTTGAGCACACCGGCGAGGCGGGCGGCGGCCTCGGCGGACAGCGGTTGACGGGTCAACGGGCTGCAACACACCCACGCTCCAGGCCCGGCCGCCGCGTCCGCCGCGGCCGGG
>NZ_CDWWEW010000460.1:2524-4011 GCF_977966315.1 Frankia sp. CeRuru1 | reverse complement strand
GGTAGCTGTTCAGCTCGGGTGAGGTGCTTTGGTGCTGTGTTTGGGCAGGTTGGAGTGGCCGTCGGCGGGATTGGTCGTCGTGGTCCGCGGACAGCTGGGTGGGGCGGGGTGGTCAGCCGGGTTGGATGGCGGGCGGGAGCCAGGCGCCGGTGGTGAACAATCGAGTGAGCGCGTCGAGGGTGTCGACGCCCCATTTACTGGCGGTCGACAGGTAGGACCGCACGGCGGCGAAGTCGGCGAGGCCGTGCAGGGTCCGCCAGCACCCACCGGAAACCCACTGCTGTACCTTGACCGGTCGCACGTCACGTTCCGCGACATTATTAGAGAACGGGACCGTCAGATCGACAGCGAACCGCAGGATCATGCTCTCGTAGCGGCGGAACCGGCGGGGCCAACGTCCGGGCATCGGCAGCCAGCGGGCTGTGTCTGCCGTGGTTGTCGACCTCGCCGCGGGCGAGTGCACCGAGGTAGTGGTTACGGATCCGGGCGAGGACTTCGGGAGCCAGAGCGGCCTGCCCGGCGCGGCGCCCGCGGCGTGGTGCGCGTCGAGCAGGGCGGTGGCCCTCGCGTCGGCCCAGACCTGCCCGGCGGGGTCGCCGTCGTGGACGGACCTCAGGTCACGCGGCAGGTGCGCGCCGCACCAGGCGTGCAACGCCCCGGTCAGGTGGGCGTAGCCGCTGTAGCCGTCCCGGACCAGGGTGCCGGTGAACGCCGGCCAGATCCCACCGGCGTCGATCGTGGCGGCGGTGCGGTCCCCGACGTGCATCACGGTCAGCTAGTCGGTGCAGGCCACGCGCAGGTAGCGCAGCGCACCGCCGGCGCGGGCGGTGGTCTCGTCGGCGTGCGCGACCGCCGCCGCGGCGATCAGTTCTCCTACCCGGGGTAGGAACGTCGTGGCGAGTAGCCGGGCGACCCAGCCCGCGGACACCGTCGCACCGGCCAGAGCAGCGAGTACCGCGGCGGCGCGGCGGACCGGCAGGTGATGGGCACAGACCAGCCACACCGCCCGCGCGAGCAGACCCGGCCCGTAGCCGACCCGGCCCGTCACCCCCACCGGGGCCTGCCCGCTGGTGGTCGCCGCGCAGCACGGGCAGACCCTGGCCACGACCCGGTACCCGGTCACCTACAGCCGTGGCGGTGGGGGCGGAACATCGAAGACCTGATGGCGGCGGGTCGCGAACACCGGCGCATCCGCCAGCGAACCACCACACCCCTCACAGGCCGACGGATCCACCACGATGATCTCATCCGGGTCGGTGACCATGTTCCGGGTCTGCCCCGGCTCACCAGGCTGTTTACCCCGCGGCCGGCCCCAGGACGTCCCCGACGACCGTTTCGGTGCCTTCGTGAACGGGCTGTCCGACGACAGCGACCGCGACGACGTCCCGCTGTCTTTCCCCGCCTGCCGTCCCACCTGCTCGACCCGCGCGGCCAACCACTCGACCCGCGCTGCCAGCGAGGCGATCGTGGCGTCCCGCTGCGCGATC
>NZ_CDWWEW010000460.1:0-2108 GCF_977966315.1 Frankia sp. CeRuru1 | reverse complement strand
GAACTGCCGGATGCCGTGCTCCGCCGCCAGGACGCGGGCCATCCTGACCATGAAGTTCCGGTTGGCCCGCATGGACGTGGGCAGGTTGGGCATACTCCTGGTGAACTCCGCGGCCGCCGCCCGGTCTGCCGGGAAGTTTTCCTTGCCGCCGAGTATGTAGTCGTAGACCCGCGCCGAGTGCGGAACGTCGATCTTCAGGTCGACGTTCCGCGGCGCCCAGTCCGGCACCACCGAGCCGTAGGTCCACCCGGCGTCGTCACCTCCAGCCACGACTCCCCTATCTCTGACAGCGCCCATACACAGACACACTGATTATTCCTCCCAGACTCTCCCATGACCCCGTAATGGCGGCATCGGATGGGGTCGAGGAGTGACGTCCTCGGGGAGTGATGCGTCCTGGGATGCGGGGCATGCCTGGAGTGGAGTCCACGGACGTGCTGTACGAAGAGCGACGATCTAGCGACTCGCCGGACTCGCCCGAGCGAATTTTGGGGACCCGAGCACGGTTTGCAGCCCCTGGACCGTTCCTTGCTCCCCAGAATTCGGCCGCCCCCGGGTTCCGGGGGCGGCTACCGGATGGAGATCATCGTCTCGTGAGCACCGAGCTGATCGATCTGTCGGTACCTATCGTGACCGGCATGCCCGTCTACCCGGGGGATCCCGAGGTCGACGTGTCACCGGCACTGACCGCGGCCGAGTCCGGCGTCAACGTGCAGCGCCTGCACCTGGGATCACAGACGGGCACGCATGTCGACGCCCCCTTCCACACCGACGACTCGCTGCCCAGGCTCGACGAGGTTCCGCTACAACGTTTCACCGGACCCGCGGTTCTGCTGGATGCACGGGGCTACGGCCCACAGACGGCGATCGGCCCGGAGGTGCTGTCGGGCCCATTTACCCGCCCGTTTCCCCACGATGTCGTCGTCCTCATCGTCACAGGATGGTCCGTCCACTGGGGCCGCGACGGGTACCTACGACATCCCTATCTCGCGCCGGACACCGCGCGGGCCCTCGTCGACGCGGGTGTCCGGACGGTCGGTATCGATGCGCTCAGCGTTGATCGGACACCCGGACCGGGGCAGGATGTCAGTCTCGCGGCCCACCGGATTCTGGGTGGGGCCGGTGCCGTCATCGTAGAGAACCTGACCAGTCTCGATCGACTTCTCACCGCCCGGGCGAACGGGCGGCCCATCCACATCGCCCTGTTCCCGATTCCGCTCGCCGGAGCCGACGGTGCCCCGGTCCGGGCAGTCGCAAGCGTCGGCCCCGCGGATCAGCTCCCCACCGCGTGCCGTCGCAGCAGCGGGTCGAGTTCGCCGGACGTGTCCCCCACGACGTTCCCGCCCGCCGGTGACGCATCGGCCGTCGGCCCGGCCGGCGTCGCCGTACCCGAGGGCATGATCCCGGCGGGAGCCACCAGCCCACCGTGCGTCCCCGGGGGATTGACCTGCACCCGGCCGGGGCGTGAGGTGGTCGAGCGCGTGCCCACGCGGGGCGCGGGCCGGATGGCCGGCCGGGCCGAGGCCACGTCCCCACCGTCAACGCCGGCAACGCCGGCAACGCCGGCAACGCCGGCAACGCCGGTCTCGCCGTAGCCCGTCTCGGGGTACCCGGCGAACCGGGCGAGATCGTCCCCTTCCGCGTCCTCGTCCAGCCCCGGCTGGCCGGCCACCAGAGCGCCGAGGTCGATCGTCTCGGCGCCGGCGATCGCGAGCTCCTCGTCGGTGAGCTCCTCCACCGGCTGCTGACCAGCCCGCTCCGCCAGGGGGTCCGGTCCCGGCTGGCGCTGCCGGTAGGCGAAGGAGGACCCGATCGGGGGCCGCCGACGCCGGGCGGCCCGCTCGGCCTCGATCCGCCGGTCTACCGCCGCACGCGCGGCGGCCAGCCGCCGCGCGGTCTGCGCCGACCGGCGAAGATGAACGAGGTACGCGCCGAGTACGGCATCGACGAGGAACTGCCCGGCGATCCACAGCCCGCCGAGGACGGCGGCCAGCACGATGCTCACCGGAAGCAGGACGAGCAGGACGAGCAGGCGCTGCCGACGCACCCGCATCAGGGCGGCACGCTCGGCGTCCGCCCGGCGCTCGGGACCGCGCGGAGGAACATCC
>NZ_CDWWEW010000459.1:0-3600 GCF_977966315.1 Frankia sp. CeRuru1 | reverse complement strand
GACCGCCACCCTCCAGCCCACCGCTCTCGCCACCTAAACCAACATCAACACCAGGGTGCTGGGACGCACACCCCTGAATGGACACGTCGGGTTGCCACGCGTCGCCGGGCATGCTCGTCCTCCTCGATGGGGCATGGCTAGTCGCCCGTCCCGCCATCCGATTATGACGGCCCGGGATTGTCGCCGCAACAGCCGGCCAGCCATCCCGGAATTGCTTGCTTAATATTTCTGTCGCACTACCGGACCGATGTACATGGACCTGGCCTGCGGTTTTCCTGCGCGTGTTGACCGCGCGCTGGGACCAGGTCCGCGGCCACCACGCGCTCTTGCCGGAGCCTTTGCATACGGCGGCGTTTGAGACAAGTGGTTTCGTGGGATCTGCCGGGTGATACTGGTGACAGTCGCCGCCCGGCATTGCTCGATCTGGTCGCCGTCGGTAGTCGTAAATCCTCGATCGAGGCGGGGGCGGCACGGGCTCGGCCCAGGCCGAGCCGAACTTTTGATCCCTGCTCTACATCGTTGGTAGCCGGCGCTTGCCCGCGGCCAACGGCTGACGTGAAGTCGACCGGAGGCCGCGGACTGCGGTCGACGGCGGGTTCCCGCCTTGGCTGGGGAGATGGAAGGGGTTACTTGTGGTGACGCGTTTCGAAATCCTCGGCGGCCTGCGGATGTGATGTGACGGACGTAACTGCACGCCGACGCTGCCGAAAGTACGCCAACTTCTGGCGCTGCTGTTGCTGCGCGCGAACCGGATCGTGCACGTCGACACGATCATCGGGGAACTGTGGGACACGAATCCCCCGGCAAGTATGATCACGACCTTGCAGACCTACGTCTATCAACCGCGAAAGATCATGCTTCGGGGCCGGCTGGCCGTCCCGGGCGACGAGCTGCTGGTCACCGCGCCGTCGGGATATCTGCTGCGGGTCGTACCCGAACAGATCGACGAGACCGCGTTCCAGGCTCTCATCGCGCGGGGATGCGCCCTGCTGGACCAGGGACGTCCTGCGGAGGCCAGCGCCACGCTGTGGCCGGGCGCTCGCGATGTGGAGCGGCCCGCCGCTCGCGGACGTCATGTGCGGCCGGGTGCTGCAAGCCCACGTCGTGCATCTGGAGGAACGCCGGATCTGGGCCCTGGAGGCCTACATCCGCGCGGAGTTCGAGCTGGGCCATCAGCGCGAGCTCATCGGCGATCTGCGCGCGCTGGTGGCCGAGCACACGATCAACGAGTGGTTCCACAGCCGGCTGATCGAGGCCCTCGCGCACGCCGGTCGGCGCGGCGAGGCGCTCGTCGCGTACCAGACGCTACGCACGACCCTCGCGGACGAGCTGGGTCTGGACCCCTCCCAGGAGGCCCAGAGTCTGCAACGGGCCCTGCTGGGGACCCGGTGAGTGGGCCGGCCACCACGCCCAGGGCGAGGCCGCCCGCGCCGCCCGCGCCGCCCGCCGCCTACGGCCGAGGTGACCCCGTCACGCCGTCCAGTTCGAGGGGTGGCCACCGGGCACGACCTCGTCGGCCCGCAGGTGGGTGAAGGCGTCGGCGAAGGTGGCGTGGATCCTGGCGAAGTCGATCGTCGGGCCGAACGCGGGGTGCGCGTACAGCGTGCGGGCGTACCTCCACAGCCGGGGATGGCCGCCCGGCTCGGCCCGGTTGGCCTCGAAGATCCCCGGGAAGGCGACCTCGAGTCGGACCAGCGACACGAACAGGCGGACGTCGGACTCGGTGAGCGTGTCGCCCAGGAGGTAGGCGTGGTCGGCGAGGCGGCGGTCGAGTGCGGACAGCGCGGCGACGGTGTCGTCGACGAGGGCCCGGTGGGTCTGCGGGTCGGCCGTGTGACCCAGGATGTGGACGACACTGTGGATCTTCTGGTACAGCCAGTCGTTGACCGTGTCGATCTCCTCCCGCACCTGCTCAGGATACAGATCGACGTCGTGGCCGGCATATGCGCCGAACTGGGTGAGCAGGTCGCGGGTGATGCCGTCGGCATCGTTGCTGACGATGACCCGCTCGCGTTCGTCCCACAGCGTCGGGACGCGGTAGCGGCCGATGCCCGGCAGCATGGTCTCCCACGCCGCGCGCAGGCCGGCGGGATCCTCGTCGGCATAGGTGACGGCGAGGACGTCGTCGAGGCCGAGCAGGTTACGGATGATGGTCGCCCGGTTGGACCAGGAGCATCCCCAGCTCACATACAGGCGGTAGCGGTCTGGTTCCGCCGGGTGGGTGCTGGCGGGGTCGGCCGACAGCCGTCCCTGGAACCGGGCGGGAGGGCGGAACACGGTGCCGTCCTCCCGCCGGCGAATTCCCGCGGCGGGATCGGAGGCCTCACAGCTGGCGTCCACCGCCGGCGGCGGGTTGTCGGTATGGGCGGGAGAGGTCATGGTCGAGGTTCCTTTCCTCGGCGGTGGACAGTGCGTCCGGCAGGCGTGGAGCCGCGTCGACGAGCGCACGCGTATAGGGCTGCCGGGGCGCTCCGATGACGTCGGCGGTCATCCCGCTCTCCACGATCTGGCCCGCCTGCATCACCGAGACGCGGGTGGCGATCCTGCTGACGACCGCCAGGTCGTGGCTGATGAACAGGTAGCCGACGCCGAGGTGCTCGCGCAGGTCGGCGAGCAGGGCCAGGACCCGGGCCGCGACGGTGGCGTCGAGAGCCGACACGGCCTCGTCGCAGACGACGATGTCCGGTTGCGCGGCGAGCGCCCGGGCGATCGCCACCCGCTGGCACTGCCCACCGGAGAGCTCGTGGGCGCGCCGGGCCAGCAGCGCTTGGGCGAGGCCGACCTGGTCGGCCAGCTCCCGCACCCGGCGCGCCACCGCTGCGCGCTCGACGAGGCGCAGTGCGCGCAGCGGCTCCGCGATCGCGTCGGCGGCGGTGTAACGCGGATCGATGGAGGCGTAGGGATTCTGCGCGACGAGCTGCACGCGACGCCGGAAGGCCCGCAGGTCCCGGCCGCGCCGGCGGGTGATGTCCACGCCGGCGAAGCGGATGGTGCCCGCCGTCGGGAGGTCCAGCCGCAGCAGCAGGCGGGCGAGTGTCGACTTGCCCGAGCCGGATTCACCGACGAGGGCGTGGATCTCCCCGCGTCGCACCGCGAGGCTGACGCCGTCGAGGGCGACCACCGAGTGGTGTGGTCCGCGTCCGGGGAACAGCCGGCTGACGCCGTGGGCGGACAGGCCCCCGGCGCCCTCGCCGCCCCCGTCGTCGCCGGGGCCGCTGCCGTCCCGCCCAGCCGGGGCCGGGCCGGGCGACACCGGGCCGGGCGACACCGGGCCGGGCCGCCACCAGGGAGCGAGTGGCGGGATGGCCCGGCGCCCGCAGGACGGTGGCGCTTGCCCCCCGCTCGACCACCTCGCCGGCGTCGAGGACGACGAGCCGGTCCGCGCGTTCCGCGGCGACTGCCAGATCATGGGTGACCAGCAGGACGCCGATCCCGTCCCGGGTGGACAGCAGCGCCAGGTGGTCGAGCAGCCGACGCTGGACGACCACGTCCAGCGCGGAGGTGGGCTCGTCGGCGATGAGCAGCGCGGGCCGGCAGGCCAGGGCGATCGCGATCACGGCCCGTTGCCGGGTCCCGCCGGACAGCTCGTGCGGGTAGGAG
>NZ_CDWWEW010000458.1:0-3615 GCF_977966315.1 Frankia sp. CeRuru1 | reverse complement strand
TGCCCACCGCGGGCGGCGTGGGTCCACCACCCGGGTTGAGGCCCGGTCGCGGTGGCCCGCCGGCACCGACGGCTGGCTGAGTCGGCATGCCGTCCAGGTCCCGCAGCTGCATCTCCAGGTAGGCCCGCAGCCGAGTACGGTACTCCCGCTCGAACGCCCGAAGCTGCTCGACCTGGCCCTCGAGGCGACGCTTGTCGTCCTCCAAGCCGCCGAGCTGCTCGGCCACGTGCGCCCGGGCCTCACCAATGATGCGGTCCGCGTCCGCCCTCGCCTCGCGGCGGGCGCGTTCGGACTCCGCGCGCGCCTCGCGCAGCGCCTCGTCCGCCGTGCGCTGGGCCAGCACGAGGGTACGGGCGACCCGCTGCTCGATGTCGGCCTCCACCTGCGGGTTACCGCCGGCCCGGGCGGGCGGTCCGGAGGTACCCACCGCTGAGATCACCGTTGTGGGGGCGCCGCCCTGCTGCGGCCCCTGCGGCCCGGTGGGCTGCGGCTGCTGGCCCCGTTCCCGGGCGGCCTGGGCCTGCGCCTGGGCGATCTGACGACGCGCCTCGTCGAGCTGGCGGCGCAGGCCCTGGTTCTCCTCGAGGATCTGCGCGGGCACGCCCGGACCACCACCGCCGGAACGCCGGGCCTCGTCGAGCTGCCGGCGCAGGTCACTGTTCTCGTCCAGCAACCGCGTCAGCTCCGCCTCGACCTCGTCGAGGAAGGTGTCGACCTCATCCTCGTTGTAGCCCGTGCGAAACCTCGTCGGGCTGAAGACCTTGTTCTGAACGTCCTGTGGTGTCAGAGCCACGTCGCCTCCTCGTGCGGCATCGCCGCTCCCCGAAGAGAGGGCGGTCTGCGGGCAGTCTGCCGCGCCCGCGCTCGCGGTGTGCACAACAACCCCGTCACAGCCTCTGCGCATAGCTTCGAAGCACGATGATCACCAGGAAGAGCAGCAGGAACCCGAGGTCAAGCGCAACGCTACCCACTCGCAACGGCGGAAGAAATCGCCGGATGAATCGTAACGGAGGGTCAGTTGCCGTGTACACAATCTCGAAGACCAGTACCAGGGGGCCGGTCGGGCGGAACGATCGACTGAGGGCAAGAACCAGATCGATGATCCATCGCGCTATCAGGAGCAACAGATAGACCGTCAGCACCCAAAAGATCAAGCTACCTACTGTGCTGATGGCGCTCTCTCCTGAGGAACGGGGGGAACGTGATCACATTCCCTGGCTATGACTGGTTGTAGAACCCACCCTCGCGGATGCGTCGCTTGTCGGTCTCGGTGACCTCGACGTTGTGCGGCGAGAGCAGGAAGACCTTGTTGGTCACCTTCTCGAGGTCGCCCCGCAGCCCGAAGATCAGACCCGCGGCGAAGTCGACCAGCCGCTTGGCGTCGGCATCGTCCATGTCAGTGAGGTTCATGATAACGGGTGTCCCGTCCCTGAACTCCTCGCCGATCTGGCGCGCCTCATTGTAGCTGCGTGGCTGAAGCGTGGTGATCCGGTAGGGGTGCGGCTCCTCCACCGCGGCCACCCTGCGCATCGGCACGGGACCGGCGGGACGCAACGGTTCGACCGGTGGACGTCGCGGCATGGCGACCGGCTCCTCACGTGCGTCTATCCGACGGACCGTACGGTCCATCGGAACCGGTTCGTGCATAGCACGCCGATCGTCACGACCGACCGCACGACCGTCGTCATAGTCGTCGTCGAGATAGTCCTCATCCTCCTCGGCCAGACCGAGGTAGACCATCGCCCTGCGCCCGAGCCCCATGGGCGCGACTCTAAGGGACACCAGGCCGTTCACCGAACAAAGCGGTGCCGATCCGAAGGTGTGTCGCGCCTTCGACCACCGCGTCCTCAAGATCTCCCGACATGCCGGCACTGATGACGGTGGCCTGGGGATGCCCCACCTTCAGGCGTTCCGCCACCTCACGCAGTCGCGCGAATGCAGGTCGTGGCTTCCCTCCCCGGGGGGCGACAGCCATCACGCCTCGCAGAGCCAGTCCCGGCGCCTCCTCGACAAGATCGGCCAGGGCGGAAAGGCCGGCCGGATCGACCCCTCCGCGCCTCGAGCCGGCGATCGACGCACCGATCTTCCCATCGGAAGCACCAGGGAAGTCCAACGAGACCTGGAGACAGACCGACAGCGGGCGGCCGCGTTCCATCGCCAGCCGGGAGAGCACCGGCACCAGGCTCACCCGATCCACCGACTGCACCCAATCCGCCCAACGAAGAACGGATCTGGCCTTGTTGCGCTGCAGTTGTCCCACGAAATGCCAGATCGGATCGTCGGAACCGGAGGACGGGCCGTCACCGGTCCCCTTGGTCGGGACGTTCCGTTCCCCGCCGATCAGCCGGGTGACGAGACCCACCTTCGGCCCGGCCTCCTGCTCCCGGTTCTCGGCGAAGTGCCGCACCCCGAGCGTGTGCATCATCACAACATCCTGGGGTGGGTAGGTTTTACTGACCGCAATGAGGGTGAGGTGGTCCGGATCACGGCCCGCGGCCCGGGCCGCCCCCGCGACCCGAGCCCGAACCTCGGCCAGCCGCCGCGTCAACCGGTCCAGGCGCGCCGGATCGAGCTCGATCGGGCCGGGCCGGTGGATCATGGCGTCGGCCCGAGCCAGGCCAGACCGGCGAAGCGTCCCGTCCGACCCTCCCGGCGGTAGGAGTAGAGCTCCGGATCCTCGGCGGTACATCGAGCAGAAATTGTTATATCAGTCACACCGGCGACGGCGAGTTGACAACGGATACCGGCGCGCAGATCGATCGCCGCGGTGCCGACGCGGGTGGTGGCCGCACTCCCCGGCACCTGGGTCTCCACCTCGCAACGAAGATCCTCCGACACCTCGTAACAGCCGGCACAGATACATGGACCGATGGTGACACGGAGCTCGTCCCGGGCGGCGCCGAGCCGCTCGAGGGCCCCGAGAGTGGCATGTATCACGCCATTGGCCATCCCAACCCGGCCGGCGTGCGCCACTCCCACCACCGCGGGGGCCTCGAACAGCACCGGTGCGCAGTCGGCGACCATCACGGCGAGCGCGAGGCCGGGGACATCGGTCACCAGCGCGTCCGCCTGCGGAGGCGGCCCGTGCCGGCGCAACACGGCGACCTGCCTCCCATGCACCTGCCGCATGTACTGGACCGGCATCCGCAGCCGGTCGACGAGCCGGCGTCGGTTGACGGCGACGGCCTCGTCGGCATCCCCGACGTGGTCGCCCAGATTGAGTCCCTCGAACGGCGGGTCGCTGACCCCACCCGAGCGCGAGGTGACGAGAACCGGCATGCCGGAAGTCTGCCTGGCACCGGCTACTTGAGGAAGTCCGGCACGTCCAGCTCGTCGTCGTCGGCCACCGGCCGCACCGGCCGGCGAGGCGGGTAGGTCGGCCGGGGAGCAGTGCGCGGCGGCTCCGGGCGGTGCTGACCATAGGCTTGATCAACCGGTGGCTCCACCGGTTCACGGTTCGGCGGGGCGAGGCGGGACTCGATCGTCGGGATCACGGTCGATTCGGCCGTGGCGGCCGCGGCGGGTTCGTTCGAGGCCGGCGCCCCCGGCAGCGGTTCCGGGTGGTAATGACCGACGTTCGACGGCGCGATCGTCGGCGGGGGTGCCTGCAGGTAG
>NZ_CDWWEW010000457.1:0-3617 GCF_977966315.1 Frankia sp. CeRuru1 | reverse complement strand
ATCAGCTGGTGGTCCTGGACCAGGTGCCGTCGCAGGCGAACCAGGTCGAGGAGGCACTCGTGGCGGGGCGGGACGCCGCGCAGATCAAGCTGCCGCTGAGCTGTGGGCGAAGACGAACTCGAGCCTCCCGTCCCCCCGGGCCTGGCGGGGCCCATAATGGGCATTCCCGGAACGCAAGCATCAGTCAACAGGCGACCACCGTTCGAACGGCGCGGCGAGGGGATCAACTCGCCTGGATCAACCAATAAAAACTTGGCATGAGCTCGGCGAGCAACGTAACAGCCGTCGAAGGCACTTTCGGCGGGCTCCCACGAGATGCTGGTCACAGCGGAGAACCAAGGTCCAGGGAAATTCAACCGACAAACATGGCATCGGAACAGCCGGGTACTTCTGCGGCGAGCGGTGCTGGCCGGCTCGTTCGGTGAGCGTCGCGCTGCGCACTTCACGCCCGCCGGGGCCCGACTCGGCGAGGATCGGGCCCGCACGGCCCTGACCAGGCAGATTCACTCCCGTCGCCGGGTGAGATGATAATCACCTCAAGCCCCCGGGGTCGGTTTTCCAGGGTTACGTCAGACTCGCTACCCCCGCATCTTCGGCGAGTCGACTTACGAAAGTATTTCTACCTGATGCGCGGCGCGCTCCATGCATTAATGCCGGGTCGGGGCCCGCGCGGTGACTATCAAGGTGATTATGGACACGATCCAGCCGCCGACGGGGGGGTGGAAAATCAGAGAACCAGAGCCAAGAAGTTGAGCGGAGGAGGATCGTGACCACGGACGGCGCCCGAACCGGGCAAGCCGGCGAACCGGGACAGCTCAAGCGAGGCCACGGCTCCCCGCACCTCGCTTCCTGATCGTCGGGCCTGGCCTGGGCGGCTCACCTGGACGGTGAGAAGCACCCCTCGTCCTGGCCAGGCTGTTGCTCAGGTCCCGCACCTCGACTCGGAGCCCGGAGCTCGATGTCCGGAGCTCGGAGCTCGGAGCTCGGAGCCCGAAGTCCGGAGCCCGAAGTCCGGAGCCCGAGACCGCGAGTCAGCACGCATCGAGGACCGCGCTGGCCGAGCGGACCTTACTGGTGATCGTGCACCGGCGCTCCACTTCCGCGAGACCGACCAGGTTCGCTGGTGGACGAGTCCTCCCCAGTTCGCCCGCCAGCCCACGGACGGTTCCGACCTGCATCAGCAGCCGGTCAACGGCGGCGTAGATCTGACCGGCATCCCCGAGCCCTTTCCGCCACCAACTGCCGAAGGTGGACCATGACAATCCTCGACGACAGCACCGCGCCCGGCCTCGTCGGGCCGCCGAGCTCCCACGGTCCGCGTCGTGACCCGGCTCCGCTCCTGCCCGACCCCGAGCCGGTCCGGGTCCTCGGCACGGAGGCTGCGGGGAAGGTCGACACCGATCTGCTGCGCGTCCTGTACCACCGCCTGGTGCTGGGACGGCGCTTCAACCAGCAGGCCACAACCTTGGCCAGGCAGGGCCGCCTCGCCGTGTACCCGGCGTCCACCGGCCAGGAAGCATGCCAGATCGCCGCGGCCATGGTGCTGCGGGAGTCGGACTGGCTGTTCCCCAGCTACCGCGACACGCTGGCGGTGGTATCGAGGGGCGTGCGCCCGGTGGACGCGCTGACGCTGATGCGCGGGAACGCGCACAGCGGCTACGACCCGCGGGAGCACCGGATCGCGCCGCTGTCGACTCCGCTGGCCACCCAGGCCTGCCATGCGGTGGGCCTGGCCCACGCCGCCCGCCTGCGCGCGGCCTCGGATCCGTGGGCGGCGGAGGACGTCGTGGCGCTTGCCCTGATCGGCGACGGCGGTACCAGCGAGGGCGACTTCCACGAGGCGCTGAACTTCGCCGGGGTGCTGAACGCGCCAGTGGTGTTCCTGGTACAGAACAACGGCTATGCGATTTCGGTGCCGCTGGCCCAGCAGTCCGCGGCACCGACGCTGGCACACAAGGCGGTGGGCCATGGGATCACCGGTCGCCTGGTGGACGGCAACGATGCGCCTGCGGTGCACGGTGTGCTGCGCGCGGCGGTCGAGCACGCGCGGTCGGGTCGCGGCCCGGTGCTGGTCGAGGCGGTCACCTACCGGCTGGAGGCGCACACCAACGCCGACGACGCGACCCGCTACCGCACCTCGGAGGAGGTCGCTGCCTGGCAGGCCCGCGATCCGCTGATGCTGCTGGAGCGGCAGCTGCGCAAGGCCGGTCTCCTCGACGACGCCGGCGTCGCCGCAGTCGCGCAGGCCGCCGAGGAACTCGCCGCCGAGATGCGCGCCCAGTTCGATCGTGCGCCTGATCTCGATCCGGGCTCGCTGTTCACGCACGTCTATGCCCAGCCGACCAGCCAGCTTCGTGAGCAGGCCGCCGAGCTGATGGCCTGGCAGGCCGCGGACGCAGCCAAGAGCGACGACGCACGATGAGCGCCGCGACCATGGTGCAGGCCCTCAACGCCGCGCTGCGCGACTCGCTGCGCGAGGACGCGCGCGTCCACATCCTCGGCGAGGACGTCGGCACCCTCGGCGGCGTCTTCCGAGTCACCGACGGCCTGGCCGCCGAATTCGGCGCGCAACGCTGCCTGGACACCCCCCTGGCCGAGGCAGGCATCCTCGGCACCGCCGTGGGCATGGCCATGTACGGCCTGCGGCCCGTCGTGGAGCTGCAGTTCGACGCCTTCGCCTACCCCGCGTTCGAGCAGCTCGCGTCGCATGTGGCCAAGATGCGCAACCGCACGGCCGGGAAGACCACGCTGCCGATCACCATCCGCATCCCGTACGGCGGCGGCGTCGGCGGCGTCGAGCACCACAGCGACTCCAGCGAGGCCTACTACGCGCACACCCCCGGCCTGCACGTCGTCACCCCCGCCACCGTCGCCGACGGCTACGGGCTGCTCCGCTCGGCGATTGCCTCGGACGACCCGGTGGTCTTCCTGGAGCCAAAGCGGCTCTACTGGTCTACGGACGACTGGTCTACGGACGACCGGTCTACGGCCGAGGTGCCGCCGATCGGCCGGGCAGTGGTCCGCCGGACCGGTACCTCCGCGACCCTCCTGACCTACGGCCCCTCGCTCCCCGTGTGCCTCCAGGCGGCCGTGGCCGCGCGATCGGAGGGCTGGGACCTGGCGGTGGTCGACCTGCGCTCGCTGGTCCCCTTCGACGATGAGACGGTCTGCGAGGCGGTCCGCGCCACCGGGCGCGCCGTTGTGGTCCACGAGGCCGCGGGTTTCGGCGGCGTCGGTGCGGAGATCGCCGCCCGCGTCAGCGAGCGGTGCTTCCACCACCTCGCCGCCCCCGTCCTGCGGGTCACCGGCTTCGACATCCCTTACCCGCCCCCCATGCTCGAACATCACTACCTTCCCAGCGTCGACCGCATCCTCGACGCTGTCGCCCGACTCCAGTGGGAGCAGTAACACCGTGGCCGCGGTACGCGAATTCCCCCTCCCCGACCTTGGTGAGGGCCTGACCTCCGCCGAGGTCGTCCGCTGGCTTGTCGGCGTCGGGGACGTCATCACCGTCGATCAACCCGTAGCCGAGGTCGAGACCGCCAAAGCCGTCGTCGAGGTGCCCTGCCCCTATGCCGGCGTCGTCACCTCCCTCGCCGGCCTGGCCGGTACCAGCG
>NZ_CDWWEW010000456.1:0-3631 GCF_977966315.1 Frankia sp. CeRuru1 | reverse complement strand
AGTCTGGCCTGCTCGGCGGTTTCCCGTTCGGTGGCCGCCCGGATGACGGGGACGAGATCCGCCCACATTGTCTCCCGGATGCTGCGCACGGCCAGCGGCGCGGCGGCGGTGATCTCACCGGCCAGCGCCACCGCGGCCTCCCGCAGCTCGGTGTTCGGCACGAGCCGGTCGGCGAGGCCGATGTCGAACGCCTCCTGCCCACCGACCCGGCGACCGGTGTAGAGCAGGTCGAGCGCCTTCTGCCGGCCGACGACCGCCGGCAGGGTCACCGAGATGCCAAAGCCCTGGTGCAGCCCGATCCGGGAGAAGTTCGCCGCGAAGCGGCTGTCTGGGCTCGCGACCCGGAAGTCCGCGGACAGCGCGAGCCCCAGCCCGCCGCCGACCGCGCTGCCCTGCACCGCGGCCACGACCGGTATCGGGGAGGCGAATAGCCGTAGCGCCTCGCGGTAAAGGGCCGGCGCCCCCTCATCCGCCGAAATTGCCTCGGCCGCACTCGCGCCGGAGAAGTCGGCTCCGGCGCAGAAGTTCCTGCCCTGGGAGCACAGCACGACGGCACGGACGTCGGAGTCGGCGTCGAGCTTGTCATAGATGTCGGCGAGGGTCTGGATCAGACGTACGTCGAAGAAGTTGTGCGGCGGACGGCGGACCTCGACGACGGCGACGTGGCCGGGCAGGGTGTGTACCGCGATGTCTTCGGACTCGCTCATGATGATCCTCCGTCGGGTCGTCCGTGCTGGTGCCGGCGGTCCGCCGTGCCGGCGGGGTCTCCATCCGTCCGACATCGTCCATCCTGACCGAAAACGCCTCGCGGGTCGCGTCAGCGGCCGGGGGCCGGCCAGAAGGTCGCGAGCGGAATCGGGGAGTCCGCCGGGACCGAGGAACCGAGGACGACGTCGGTGGGGGTGATGGCGCTCGCGTAGCTGTACGGCCCGCCCAGCGTGCCGAGATCGGTGAAGCGGCCGTTGCGCCAACGGAACGCGTGCCCGTTCGCCGTGCCGGCGACGGTTCCCCGGTCGTTGATGGCGGTCACCTCGAGGTCGTCGGTGGGCACGCTAATGGTCGCGCGCTGGCCGTGCTGCCAGACGAATGCACGGCTCGACGAGCCGCGGCTCCGGACGAGGACCTGGCCGACGTTGTTGATATCGATCGCCGAGGAATCGGTGTCGCCGGGGAGCGTGCCGAGGTCGATCAGACGACCGCGTTCCCAGCGGAAGGCGTGGGTGTGACCGTCGGCCGTGTCGCTGTAGCCCACGATCTGCCCGGCGTCGTTCGCGGCCACCGCGGAACTCGACGGGCCGCCGAGGGTACCCAGGTCGTGCAGGGTGCCTCTCCTCCAGAGGAAGGCGTGGGACGGGCCGGCGGCGGTGTCACTGCTGCCGGCGATGGCACCGGCGCTGGTGACCGCGACGGCGGAGCTGCCCGGGCCGCCGAGCGTACCCAGATCCTGCAGGTGGCTGTCCGCCCACCGGAAGGCATGGAACGTACCAGCGTTGGTGGTGCTGGTGCCGACGATGACCCCGGCGCGGTTGACCGCCGCCGCGGTGCTGCTGTAGCCGCCGGCCGTCTGGGTGCCGCCGAGGTAGCCCAGACGCTGGGGCTGGGGGTTTCTGTGTTCCAGCCGGAACGCCTGCCGGTCGTAGTGGCTGACGAAATCGCCGATGACTACGCCGTCCTCGGTCACCGTCTTCGGTGCCGTGCTGCCGTTGAGGACATGCACGGTGCCGTCGCGCCAGAGGAAGCCCGTGGTGCTGTACGCGCCGCTGACCCAGTAACCGGCGTAGAGCCCGCGGCTGTTGCCACTGGTCAGCCAGCCGGGACTGCCTGGTCCGGGGATGCCGACCCCGGCCGGCGTCGTCTGGTGTGGGTCAGGTCGTGGTCCCGGAACCGGCGCCGCCAGCGCCGCGGGAAGCCCGGTGAGAGACACGGGAAGCCCGGTGAGGGACAACGGTGCGGTGGCTCCGGCCATGACCGCCAGGTGTACGAATGTTCTCCGGTTGCTCGGCACGGCCGACCTCCCTGGTCAGGCCTTCCCGACCGTCGTCGTGGCCGCCGGGGCGCCGTAGCACGGGTTCGGTCGCCAGGATCCTGGCAACGGATCGGGCCGGGATGGCTGGACGGAGGACCAGCCGGCACTCCGCCGATTGATTACCAACTGAAGTTAGATGGTGTCGAACTGTAGCCATCTCGTCAATGAATGACACGCCCCGCCTGCGGTCGCGAGGCGCGGAACGTCGCGGGCGCCGGCCGGTGAGCGGCGCGCTGACGTGGGCGTCAGCCGACTCCACCAGATGGCGCGGACGGCTCAGGACACCGTGATGCCGAGTTTCATACCCAGCGACTCGTGGTTGCCGACCGGGCAGCCCAGCTGGTAAGTACCCGGCTGCAGGGTCACCGTGAGGTCCTCGGACTCACCCGGTGCGAGGTCCTTCGTCGTGGCCTCGCGCAGGCCGGGCCCCTCGATCCTCAGCGTGTGCGTCACGTGGACGGCCGGTGGGGTCAGCCGCGCCTCGTCGCCGGGACCAGCTGGGGCAGCAGAGCCCCGAGCCCGAAGCAGACGGCGGTCGCCGTGATGGTGATGCCGAAATCACTGGGGGTGCCGGGTGACAGTAACCGGGTGGCTGAAAGCGCGAAGATGACGAACAGGCCGATCCCGCAGCCGGCGGGCACGAACCGCAGGCCGCGTTGCCACCAGGTGGCCGGCACTGCATGGCGGCCGAGCGGGAGTAACGCGACGGCCCAGAGCAGCCCCATCAGGACGACAAGCCCGAGGCCGAACAGCCCGTAGATGGACAACAGCGATCCGTGGATGTCGGCGGTTCCCGACACCTCGGCCACCGTGTGCAGGTTCGTGCCCCGGATCGCCACCTCCACCGGCATCAGTCCGGTGGCCCGGCCGTCGAGGTCGCGCATATCCAGGTCGACGGTCCAGTTCGCCGATCCGCGGGCCGGGATGGTTGTGCGCACCCGGGTGTCGTAGTCGAAGAAGGTGAGGCCGAGCATGGTTCCGCTCAGCCGTACCGAGTCGACGGGGACGTTCGACCGGGTCAGGTTCTGCACGCTGACCACCACGCGGGCGACCGCACTGGCTCCGAGGACCACGTTGTCCTCACCGAGGGGCTGACCGTCGACGGTGACGCCGAGTTCCACCCCGTCGTCCGCCGCATGGACCGGAGACGCCATGGGTAACATGAGCCAACTCAGGCACGCCGTCAGGCAAACGGCGACGAAAATACTTTCCCGCGCCGACCTCTCCGTCGGCAATCTGACATTCACCGCTTCCCCCCGTGGCCCGGATGACCGGCAACGCGACTGTTATCCTATCGATCGTCGTATGGTGGGGCTTCCGCCTAACGTGCATCACGTTGTCTCCGCCGGTCCGGGGCAGGCCGCCGGCAACGGGCGTGTTGCCAGCCGCACCCGGGGGGGCGCTCTGGTGTCTGGCCATCGAGTATCTGGTCGATTCGTGCGACGGCCGTCGCGCGGTCTGGTGCCGACGGTGTTTGTCGTTGTGCTGTTCCTGGTCGGCGGGGCCGGCGTCGCCACGGCGATGGTCAGTCCCGGGACGTCGACCGGGACATCGACCGAGGCGTCGACCGAGGCGTCGTCGGGGTCCATCTCCCCGTCCCCAGCC
>NZ_CDWWEW010000455.1:0-3637 GCF_977966315.1 Frankia sp. CeRuru1 | reverse complement strand
CCCATAAGGACGGCCCCGTCACGCTGGTCCAGGCCACTCGGCCGGCTGGAACTCGGCCGGCTCCTGCCCGGCCGGGCCGATATCGAGAGCATGCGCCGCCAGCCAGGCCGTGACCTGCTCGCGGGGATGACCGTTGCGGTGGTCGCGCTGCCGCTCGCGCTGGGGTTCGGGGTCTCCTCCGGCCTCGGCGCGACCGCCGGGCTGGTAACGGCGATCGTGGCGGGTGCTCTCGCAGCGGTCTTCGGGGGGTCGAACCTGCAGGTGTCCGGGCCGACCGGCGCGATGACCGCCGTGCTCGTGCCGATCGTGCACCGGCACGGGCCGGCCGGTGTGCTGACCGTCGGGCTGCTCGCCGGGATAATCCTGCTCGCACTCGCAGTCCTGCGGGTCGGCCGCTCCGTGCGATATGTGCCGGCGCCCGTGGTGGAGGGATTTACCGTCGGCATCGCCGCGGTGATCTTCCTTCAGCAGGTTCCCCCGGCCCTGGGAGTACGCGCCCGGAACGGTGACCGGGTGACCGGCGTGGCCTGGGCGGCTGTAGCCGACTTCGTCCACCGGCCGCACTGGCTCGCACTCGCGCTTGCCGTCGGCGTCGCGGCGACGATGCTGGTCGGCGCCCGGCTGCGGCCCACGGTCCCGTTCTCGCTGCTCGCCGTGGCCCTCGCGACGGCCCTCGTCACGGCCCGCGGGTGGGACGTCACGACCCTCGGCGCGATCCCCGCCACCCTGCCCGGTCCCTCGCTCGGCTTCCTCGATATCACCGCGATCCCGACGCTCGCCACGGCCGCCGTCGCCGTGGCCGCGCTCGCCGCCCTGGAGAGCCTGCTCTCGGCCAGTGTCGCCGACGGGATGACCGTCGGCCAGAACCACGACCCCGACCGGGAGCTGTTCGGCCAAGGGCTGGCCAACCTTGCCGTCCCGCTGTTCGGCGGGGTGCCCGCCACCGGCGCGATCGCCCGCACCGCGGTCAACGTCCGCTCGGGTGCCTCGTCCCGGCTCGCCGCCCTCGCGCACGCCGTGGTCCTGGCCGGGGTGATGCTCGCCGCCGCCCCCCTGGTCGCGCGCATCCCGCTCGCCGCGCTCGCCGGTGTTCTGCTCGCCACGGCGGTGCGGATGGTCGAGGTCTCCTCGTTGCGCACCCTCGGCCGTGCGTCACACTCCGATGCCCTGGTCATGGCGCTGACCGCCGGGGCGACCCTTACGCTCGACCTCGTCATCGCTGTCGTCCTCGGCCTCACGGTCACCGGCGCCCTCGCCCTGCGCGCGATCGCCCGAACCGCGCGGGTCGAGGAGGTGCCACTGGACCCTGGCGATCATCACGATTCCGAACACGCGCTGCTCGCCGAGCACATCGTCGCCTACCGTATCGACGGCCCCCTGTTCTTCGCCGCCGCCCACCGCTTCCTGCTGGAGCTCACCGAGGTGGCCGACGTCGAGATCCTCATCCTCCGGCTGTCCCGGGTCAGCGCCGTCGACGGCACCGGCGCCCTCGTCCTGCGCGACGTCATCGACCGGCTCGAACACCGCGGCGTCAAGGTGTATGTGTCAGGGCTGCGACCCGAGCACGCCAAAGCGGTGGCCGCCGTCGGTCTGGTGGACCGGCTGCGCGGCCAGGGACGCCTGTTCGGCTCCACCCCGTCGGCCATCCAGGCCGCCCGGGACCATCTCCACCACACCGGCGCCCTGGCTGCCGTCCCCACCTGAGCCCGCGCGACCTGAGCCGGCGCGGCGTCAGCCGCGGTCGCGCGGCTCGCAACGCAGCTCGCCCCGCAGGGGACTCTGGTCCCACCGACCGGAGGCGGCGATCGACATGACGGATGTGCCCCAGGCAGGAATCGGACCTGCGGCCTACCGCTTAGGAGGCGGTCGCTCTATCCACTGAGCTACTGGGGCCGGCGAGGGACATCGAGTCTGGCTCGTGCAACAGATCATACGGGGTCGCGGAGCGGCCGGCCCGGGGGACACCATGGATCCCGATCGGCAGGGCATCCGCACACCGTCCACAGCCCGCCGACACGCTCGATCTACTGCGACGACCGATTATTACCGAAGGCTCATGACAGCCATCGAGGACCGTGGCCGCCCGGCACTGTGTACCGGCACGGCGCGGCGCGATCAGCCGAACTGCTCGGCCATCTCGACGAGTTCCTTGCATTTCGGACAGATCGGGAAACGCGAGGGATCCCGCACCGGTTCGAACTTGTAGCCGCACAACGCCGTAACCCGGCCACCCTCGATGGACGCACGAACGATCTCCTCACGACGGGCGTAGTGAGAGTGATCGTCACCTTCGTCCGTCTGGGTGTTCGATGTCTCGGGCGCGATCTGAGTCGTGCTCATGGCGTCAAGTCTAGTGCCGCGGGCGCCGATGCCGGCCCTGGGTGCAAGCCCGCGCGCGGGACGGGTGCCGCACGAGGACACGCCGCCGGACCGAAGCCATGGAACACGTCGTGGAACACCGACCCCGGTCCGCGGGAAGGGGGCGACGGGACATCGAAACCGGCCGGCCGGCATGGCCTTCGGGGGGCAGATGGCTCTTGTGACTCCCGGAGGGGGCGTACCCTGGATAAGGACGAAGGAGACCGGTGACTGGATTGATCGACAGTACCGAAATGTACCTCCGAACCCTGTACGAGCTGAGGGAGGAGGGCATCCCCCCGCTGCGCGCGCGTCTGGTGGAGCGCCTGCATGTCAGCGCGCCGGCCGCGAGCGAGTCGACGGCTCGCCTGGCCAACGAGGGGCTGGTGTCCCTCGCCGACGACCGGACCGTGCAGTTCACGGAGAAGGGCCTGCTGCGGGCCACCGCCGTCATGCGCAAGCACCGTTTGGCCGAGCTGCTGCTCACGAAAGTCATTGGGTTGGACTGGGCGCTGGTACACAACGAGGCCTGCCGGTGGGAGCATGTAATCTCCGACGAGGTCGAGGCGCGCCTCACCGTCCTGCTCGGCGATCCAAAGCGCTGCCCGTTCGGTAACGAGATCCCGCCTTCCCGGCAGCACCACACCACGGCGCGGCCGACCTCCGCCCCGGTGAGCCTACTGGCGTCGGCCGACCTCGCATCGTCCGGCGGTGGCAGGCCGGTCACGGTGAGCTGGATCTCCGAGCGGTTGCAGACGGACGAAAGCATCATGCGCCGGCTTCAGGACGCCGCGATCGTCCCCGGCGCGCAGATCACGCCGGGCTCCCGCGGCAACCTGATCCACATCGTCACCCCCAACGGCCAGACCGACGCGGAGATCAGCCGTAGCACCGCGGCTCTCGTCTACGTCGACCGCTGACCCATCGACCGCTGACCCGTCGCCCACGGCACCGTCGCCGTCGCCGTCCTGATCGCTTCCGCCGACGGCCGATGGTGTCACGCTCCCGGCCGCACGCCCCCCCGGAAGCTCGACCACCAGATCTTCTCCACCCTGACCACCTCCCCGGTCCGCGGAGCGTGGATCATCTTCCCGCCCCCGATATAGATCCCGACATGATCAAGATTGGCATAGAAGAAGACGAGATCACCGGGAATGAGGCCCGCCCGGTCCACGCGGCGCCCCTCATTCCATTGTGATCCGGTGTAGTGGCTCAGCGAGACCCCGGCCTTCCCCCAGACCCACTGCGTCAGGCCCGAGCAGTCGAAAGACTTCGGCCC
>NZ_CDWWEW010000454.1:0-3638 GCF_977966315.1 Frankia sp. CeRuru1 | reverse complement strand
CTCCGTCCCCCGTCTCTGTCCCCCGTCTCCGCGACGACCATCTGACCGAACACCGTCGACCACCCGTGAGGTACTCCCGTGACCACTCCGCGTTTCGGTGTCACCCTTCCTCTGCCCGGCATCCCGCTGCGGGACCATCGACGCATCGTCACGGGACTCGCTGACGCCGGCTACAGCGACGTGTGGACGGCCGAAGGCGGCGGCATCGACGCGTTCACCCCGCTCGCGGTCGCCGCCGCCTGGGATCCCCGGGTGCGCCTGGCGAGCGCGATCGTGCCCGTCCACACCCGCGGCCCGGCGGTGCTCGCCCAGACCGCGGCGACCCTGGCCGATCTGACGTTCGGTGGGCTTGTCCTCGGCATCGGTTCGTCGGTGCCCGCCCACGTGACCGACCTCAACGGCATCCCGTTCGACGAGCCCTTCCGCCGGACCCGGGACACGCTTCGTTTCCTCACCCGGGCGCTGCGCGGCGAGGTGGTCTCCGGCGCCTTCGACACGTTCGCGATCCGCGGCTTCGTCCTACCGAATCCTCCGATCGAGACGCCGAAGGTCATCCTGGGAGCGCTGCGGCCCGGCATGCTCAAGCTCGGCTTCACCGAGGGGGACGGTGCCGTCACCAATCTGCTGTCCCCCGAAGATCTGATCAAGGTCCGTGCCGCCGTCGGACCGCAGCCAGCGGGCAAGGAGCTGGTGGTGAAGGTCTTCGTGAGCCCGAACGCCGATCCGAACGCCGATCCGAACGTTGCCCGCCGCGACAGCCGGCCGTTCCTCACCTGGATCCTTAACCAGACCCCTTACCACGCCTTCCACGAATGGCTCGGCAACGGCGAACGGCTCGCCGAGTCCCACGAGCGCTGGACCGCCGGGGACCAGCGTGGTGCCGCCCGGGCGCTACCCGACGAGGTCATCGATGCCCTGTTCATCCACGGCACGCCCGAGCAGTGCCGCGACCAGATCGCCGCATATGTGCAGCCCGGGGTCACCGCGGTCCAGCTCTACGTCCGCCTGACTCCGTCCTTCCTGCTCGGAGCGTGGGACAGCGCCGGATCGACCGGATCGACCGGATCAACTGGATCGGCTGGCGGGGGAGAGCAGGATCTGGCCGAGCGGGTCCTCGGCCTGCTGAGCACGCTGCGCCCCCGCATCCCCACGCCGGCTGGCATCGGCTGATCGACCTCGCCGGACGGACCGCGCCGGTTTCCCGACCACGGGCCGCGCCGCTACCGACCAGGGCCACCGGGGCCGCTACCTGACCACGGCCACCGGGCAGTGCGCGTGCAGGACGCACTGGTGGCTCACCGAACCGAGAAGCAGTTCGGCGAAGCCGCCGTGCCCGCGGCTGCCGACCACGAGCAGCTGCGCGTCAGCCGAGGCCCGCAGCAGCGCATGGGCGGGGCCATCGACGACGGTCTCCTTCCTGACGGGGATGGGCAGCCCGCCGGCGTGCTCGGTGACGATCGTGGAGACGGCCTGGTCGAGGGTCTGCCGGGCCTGCTCCGCCAGCGCCGATCCGATATCGGCGTAGCTCCCCGGGTAGATCGGGATGTCCAGGTGCCAGGCGTGCACGACGTGCAGGGCGCTCTTGCGGAGCATCGCCGCCTCGACGGCCCACCGTAGTGCCGTGAGCGAGGGGGCCGAGCCGTCCACGCCGACGACCACCGGCCGGTCGTCGATGCCGACGGGCTGGTGCGCGCCGCCGCTCGCCATATCGCGGTCATGCTTTCCGGACCGGTGCCTGCCGGATCCGGCGGCCGGGGCGACCGACCGTACCACGACGACCGGCAGGGAGGCATGGTGCACCACACCCTGGCTCACCGAGCCGCTCACCAGTCGGTGCAGGGCCCCGTGACCGCGCTCGCCGACGACGATCATCCGCGCGCCGGCCGCGGCCCGCAGCAGCTCCGGGACGGGACTGCCCTCCTCGACCCGCCGGATGATCCGCACTGTCGGATCGCTGACCCGGGCTGCGGTCAGCGCGGTGTCCAGAACCCGCGTGGCGGCGTGCGCCAGACCCTCGCGGTCGGCGTTCGCCGCGGTCTCGAAGACCGGCCGCGGTTCGCCCATGACGTCCCATACCAGTACCGCGATCACCGGGACCAGGCGCCGGGCGGCCTCGTCGCAGGCCCACCGGATCGCGGCGACGGACGCGGGTGAACCGTCGACCCCGACGACGATCCCACCGGCGGCGGACTCCGCGTCCGCCGCCTCGACGGCCTGCCCGGCGGGGCGCGCGTACCCCGCGGTGTCCGACTGTGCCTCGGTGTCCGGCCGTGCTGCGGTGTCCGGCCGTGCTGCGGTGTCCGGCATCGCCATCACCCTCTCGCCGTGCTGCTCCCCGTCACTGCCATGGTTCCGCCTGAAGGTGACCCCCGCGACGTGACGCGCGGGGTGAGCCGGTGGGGCCTGCGGCCGGTCATGACCCTGCCGGATGGCCCGCGGCCTGAGGCCGCAGAGGTGGCCTGAGGCCGCAGAGGTGGTTGGGTCGACGGAGCGCCGGGTGGTGTGCCGGCCGTCAGCGGCCGATGGTGCGGTGCAGGAACGCCAGAACGGCGCCCATCCGCTCCCGGGCCGGGAAGGCACCGCCGTGGCCGGCGCCCGGCACGATCGTCACGTCCACCGCCGGCGCTCCGGCGGCGCGCAGTGCGTGGGCGAGTTCCAGCGACTGCTGGTGGGGGACCGTGCAGTCCACGTCCCCGTGCTCGATCAGGAACGGCGGCAGCGGCCCGCGGCTCAGGTAGTTCAGGGGGCTCGCCACCCGTACCAGCTGGGGCACGGCCGTCACGGTGCGGCCGAGGAACCGCGACTCCGGCGAGTGGGGCTGGTCGTGCTGGGCGTCAGCCACGGTGCACCGCTCGTTCGCGCGCAGCTGGGCGTCCATCGAGGCGAAGTTCACCGGGCCGTAGAAGTCGACGACGGCCTGGACGTCGCTGGACACCCCGGGATTGCCGAGCCCCGGGTCGTCGAACATCGCCACACCGCTCGTCGTGCCCAGCATCACCGCGAGGTAGGCCCCGGCCGACGCGCCGGTCGCGGCGATGCGGGAGGGGTCCAGGCCATAGGTGCCCGCGTGGGCCCGCAGCCAGCGGGCGGACGCCTTCACGTCCTGGACCGCGGCCGGGAACTTCGCCTCCCCGGACAGCCGGTAGTTCAAGCTGGCGACGGCGTACCCGGCGTGGACGAGTGCTCGGACCACCGGCAGGTCGTCCCGCTTGTCGCCGAGCATGAACGCGCCACCGTGGATCGTGAGTACCACCGGCAGGACCGTCCCGGGGGTCACCTGGGCCCCCTCGGCACCTGCCGTCGGGGCCGGCGGGGAGGGACGGTAGAGATCCAGCCGCTGTGCCGGCGAGACCGGCGCGTAGGGCACGTCCCGCAGGACCCACATGCCGCCGGACTCCTCGGGCGTGCCGGCCTGCGCGGGTGCGCTGTTCGGGCCACCCGGGCCCGACGCTGTCGGCGACGCGGGGCGAGGGGCGGAGCCGTGCCGGGAGCACGCCGCCAGGCCCAGGCCGAGCGCGAGCATGCTGCCGGTGGCGGCGGCGAGGAATCGGTGCTGGGCGGAGCGGATGATGACAATTCTCCCTTCCGAAGGGCCGTCCGCGGGACGGGGATCGGCCGGGCAGGGATCGGCCGGGTAG
>NZ_CDWWEW010000453.1:1862-3751 GCF_977966315.1 Frankia sp. CeRuru1 | reverse complement strand
CCCCGAGACGGCCTGCCCGCGATGCTCGCCTACCTGACCCGGGTCCTCAAGACGCCCACGATCGGCGCGTTCTGGGAACCGCTCGCCACCCAGGCCCGCGACGAGAACTGGTCGCACGAGGAGTACCTCGCGGCCCTTGGATACAGACCAGCCGGCCGAGAAACGGCCAGGTCGTCGAGGACTCACGAGAAGGTGCCGTGATCAGTTGGAACGGACAGCCTTATCACCGATCTGTCCCACGGGACAGATCGAGGACATCATCTGTGAGAAGTGGCTATGTCCGGTGAGAACCTACAAAAGTGTAGGTTCTCATCGCCGATGTCGCCGAGCCCGCCGCCCACCAGCACCGGTGTGTATTTATCACGGACCTGTCGTCCGCAGTCCTCTCAGTGATCTGTCGCCTCCCACAACCGGGCCGGGCCGTACGCCAACCGGGCCGGCCGGCATCGGGCGCGCGGTCGACCGCCCTGGCCCAATGCCACGTAGCCTAGTTTGATCTTGTGCGGGTGATGTCTGCTGGTTGCTCTGTGTCCGGCGTGTCGGGTCCGGGCGTTCCGCCGGTTCGCGGACATGATCGTGGCCTGTGGAGCATACTGGGATGGTGGTTCCAGCCGGCCGGGTGACCGACTGGATCTCGCTGGGGGTGCTGGCGTCGTGGGTGTCGCGGGACGCGGTCGACGAGGCGGTCGAGGCGACCGGTAGGGGCGCGAAGCGCTCGGACGGGACGATCCCGCCGCATGTGGTTGTGTACTTCGTGATGGCGTTGGCGCTGTTCGCGGATGAGGATTACGAGGAGGTCGCGGCGCGGCTTGTCGGGGTGCTCGGCGACTGGGGTGGCGGCTGGGATCCGACGGCCAGTGGTCTGTCGCAGGCCCGTAAGCGGCTGGGCCCGGAGCCGATGGCGGTGCTGTATTCCCGGGTCGCGTGTCCGGTGGCGGATGAGGACACCGAGGGGGCGTTCTTCGGGCGGTGGCGGCTGATGAGCCTGGATGCGATGGTCTTCGACGCGGAGCGGACGGCGGCGAACGTCGCCGCGTTCGGTCTGCCGGGCGCCGGCGTGGGTGTCGAGGCGGCGTTGCCGCAGGTCCGGGTGGTCACCGTCGACGAGGTCGCCTCGCATGCGTCGGTGCTGGCCGCGTTCGGGCCCGCGGGTGCGGGTAAGGCAGCCGGTGAGCAGACCCTCGCGCGTACGCTCTACCCGCGTTTGGAGGAGGACTGGCTGGTCACGGCCGACCGGAACTTCTTCAACTGGGCGGACTGGTGCCTGGCCGATGACACCGGTGCCGCGCTGCTGTGGCGGGTCAAGTCGGATCTGCGGCTGCCGGTGCTCGCCGCGTTGGCGGACCATTCCTACCTGTCCGTGGTGATCGACCCGAACATCCGGGGCAGGGCCCGCGCGGCGCTGCTCGACGCCGCCGGCCGGCGCCGTCCGTTGGACCGCGACTAGGCCCGCTACGTCCGGGTCATCGAATACGACGTGCCCGACCGGGACGGCAACGGCGGCCACGAGCTGTTCGCGCTGGTCACGAACATCCTCGACCCGCGGGAGGCCCCCGCGGTCCCGCTCGCCGGGATCTACGGCCAGCGCTGGGAGCACGAAGTGAGCCACCTACGATGCCCCTCAAGTTGTGATCGTTTTTCATGTGTGGGTTCCTTCCTCGTGTGGCCCCGTCCGCTCGGCGGGGGGTGCGCTCCAGCGGGCGCGGGTGTAGTAGCCGGGCGGGCGGTCGCGGCGTTCGCGTAGCCGTCGCATCTCGGCGTCGTCGGCGACGATGACCCAGGACCTGCCGTCGGGGTGGCGCTGGGCGGTGATCCATCCCCGGTAGATCCAGTTGTAGATGGTGGCGGTCGGCATCTGAAGAGCGACGGCGAGTTCGGCCACCGAGTAC
>NZ_CDWWEW010000453.1:0-1757 GCF_977966315.1 Frankia sp. CeRuru1 | reverse complement strand
GTCAGGGTGAGGATCTGGCCGGGGCCGAAGCGGTCGGTGCGTTTGGGTGGGCGTAGCCCGTCGGCGTTGAGCGCCTCGGCGATCTGGCGGCTGGACAGGCCACGTCCGGCCAGTTCGGTGACCCGTTCGACCAGCCGCGGGTAGTAGGAGAGCTGGTCGAGGCGGGCGACCGGGCGGGTGGCGCGGCCGTGGGTCTGGTGCCCGCCGGCCCAGGTGATGGTCACGTCCACCAGTTCGCTGTCGCCGACGGTCGCCACCGTGACCGCCTCGACCAGGGTGCGCAGGAGTTCCTTGCGGTCGGCCTGGCTGGTGGTCTCGGCGTCCCACAGCGCCGGCAGGTCGCGGGCCAGGGCGGCGAGGGAGTCGCGTTCGGTGGCGCTCAGGTGTACCGGCCGGGACTCGGTGAAGCGCTGGTAGTCGGCCTCGAGGCACAGCGGGCGACCCGCACGGTCAAGGTCCCTCGCCAAACTTTTGAACGGCTGCGAAGGCCAAGGAACGGACGGCGTTGGACGGGCGGTCGACCCGCACCCTGCCAGGCCGCTGCGGGCGCGCCCGCAAGAGTCAGGCGGAGCTTCACGCCGGGGCGGCGTGCCCGAAGGGCCAGGGGAACTTTTGAGAAACTGTCATCTCTGTTGAGAACCTACAAAAAGCTCATTTTCCCGGCCGTGTCGCCCCGAAATAGTCGTCTCCCGTCCACCTGTATGGGGCGACGTGCACCACCTTGCCCTGCCCCGGAGCGCTGATCATCTGGCCGTTTCCGATGTAGATCGCGACATGGTGGATGGTGGTGGCGGTGCCGTAGTAGACAAGGTCGCCGATCTGGAGGGGTTCCCCGGGCGGGACCACAGGTCCCACTTCGTACTGGGTCTGGGCGGTACGGGGCAGGTCGATGCCGGCGGAGAGATAGGCGGCGCGGGTCAGGCCGGAGCAGTCCCAGCCGCCTTCGGCCGGGCCGTCTCCGCCCCACAGGTAGGGAAGGCCGACCTGTCCCTGGGCGTAGAGGACGGCGGCGTAGCCTGCGTCGGACGGGGCGGTGTCGGCGGCGAAGCCGCTGGTCGAGCTGTACTGGGTGGCCTGGGTGACGACCTGCGCGACGTAGGCATCCGAATGGTTGTACGCCCACAGCGCCCCGGTCAGGTCGGTGGCGGCATGGTTGTCGCACAGGTAGGCCGCCGCGGCGTAGACGGCGTCCTGGGCGTTGTAGAGCGACGGCGGGTTCGCGCCGCCGGCCGGCAGTTGGTGGTGGGCGACGACGTCGGCGAACGTGATGGCGAGGAACTGCATGGGGCCGCCGGCCCCGGCGCTGTTGGTGCCGCTGACCACACCCGGCAGCCGGCTGCGACCGTGATCGGATTCGACTTTTCCGATGGCCGCGAGGGTCGTCCAGGACAGGCCGGGGCAGGTCGCGGCGGCCTGCATGTAGAGGTTCAGGTAGTCAGGCGGTATGTCGGCGAGGGCGGTCTGGCTGGGGCTGCCGCCGCTGCTACAGCCGAGGAACCAGCCGACGACGGGCAGGCACAGGACGCGTTCGGCCATCTGCGCGGCGGCGGCCCCCATCATCACGATGAGCAGGACAACGGCGGCGAGGGCGGCGGCGAGGTACTTGGTCGTGGCCGCTCACCCCCGGTACTTCTCGGGGGGCATCGGCGCGGGCGGTCGCAGGCCCGACCCGGTCGGGATGGCGTCCGGCCGGTCGGACACCGGTGCGGGTGCGGGCAGCCGGGGCCAGGCCCGGGGCAGCTGGTCGAGGGTGAGCC
>NZ_CDWWEW010000452.1:0-3681 GCF_977966315.1 Frankia sp. CeRuru1 | reverse complement strand
GCTGAGCGCCACGACGGCGTGCGCGGCCGGTCCGGTCCGCCGCGCTGGCTGGCTGCTCGCCGCGGCGCGCCGGAAGACGACCACCTCGAGGTGGGCGGGCCATGCGACCGGCCGGCCGACGGGCCGCAGGCCGACGGCCGAGTGGACGGCCACGATGTCGCCGGTCAGGGCGGCGGTGAGCGCCACGCAGCGCTGCACGGGGATGAGCCCGACCGCCCGGCCGGCGGTCACGACGGCCGAGGCCCGGTCGAGAGTCTGTCCGCTCACCAGGCCGGGACGGGTGACGACCAGCAGCCGGCCGCCTGGCCGCGGCAGGCGACGGTAACCCGACAGCAGCGCGTGCAGCCGGCCGGGTGAGGCCGGGTCCGGGTCGGGACCGGTGCCGAAGGGGACGGCGTCGCAGCGCAGCGCGGTCAGGACCAGGTCCACCGGGCCGGCCAGCCGGGTCCCCGACTGCCGGGTCGGGGGGCGGTCAAGCACCATCCCGTCACCGGCGCCGCCGCGGGCTTTGACAGCGGTGACGTTGCCGCGGGCGAGCTCCCACGAGCCGGGGTCGCCGGTCTGCCCGACGGCATGCCGCCCGGCGCGCACCGCTTCGACGAGAACGGTGCCGGCGCCGCAGTCCGGGTCGTAGACGGTGCGGCCGGGGCGGCTGTAGGCGGCGACCGCGCGGGCGGCGACCGCGGGCGGGATCGCCGCGGTGTCGGCGGCGGTGCCGTGCAGGTAGCCGCCGGCGGCGAGCTGGTCGACCAGGTCGGCCTGTCCGGTCGGCCAGACCGTCAGCCACGCCCCGGAGGCCACCCGCGGCGAGGTTGAGGTCATCGGGCCGACCGCCGGAGGCCGGTCTCATCGCCCGGCAGCGGCGCGTACAGCAGAAGATCGGAGTGCACGCGGAGCGCGACCTTGTGGCCGGTCAGCGGGACATCGGAACCGTCGCGCGCGGGAGTGACGCTGTCGTCGGCGAGCGCGCCGTGGATCGGCACCTCGAGCAGGACGATGCGGTCGACCGGCGCCACCCGGCCCGCTCCGGCCGCCTCGGTCAGTTCAGCGGTCGGGTCGATCAGCCACCCGCCCCGGCTGTCACTGTGGGTGATGACGGCGAGGGTGCCGGTCGGGGTGAGCAGATCCGCCCAGGGCAGGTGGCGGACCCATCCGAGCGCGGACGGGTCGACGGTGGTGATGACCGCCGCGAAGCGGTCCGGTCCGTCTGCGGCCGGGCTGTCGTGTGGACCGGGACCGGCCCCGCGCCCGGCGGCGGGTGGGAGTCCGGGTCCGGACTCGGACCCGGACGGCGGTCGCCGCCGGGGGCCGGTCGGTCCCGGGTCGGACGGTCCTGGGTCGGTCGGCGCCGCGGTGCGGGTGCACACCAGGCGGCCGAGTCGGGCGACGCTCCAGGCTGCCTCGAGCAGGGCGTCGGGCCCGGCGGGCCGGCCCTGCTCGTCCCACCGGCCGGCGGCGGACGTGTCCGGGGCCGCCTCCGGTGGGACGAGCAGCAGGACGGCCTGGCCGGGCTTGGTGTAGGTCGTCACGATCCGCGTCACCGCCCCTGCCAGCCAGGAGGCCGTCTCGGCGGGGTGTGCGCCGACCGGTGGGCACGGCCAGACCGTCACCGGCCGAAACGGCTGCCGCCCCCAGGCGCTGTCGGGTGTCGTCGTGGTCATCGAGTCTCCCTTCGCGGCGGGGAATGCCCGCCACTAGAAGAGACCGGTTTTTCGGGGGTGTTTTGGCGCGCCGACCCCCACCTTTTTCAAGATTTTCTCCGCTGGCATGGGACTACTACTAAATGGCTATCTCACGCTGGCATGCCGCTGGCATCCCCGAGGCGACAAGGGCGCAAAACTTTTTCAAGATTTTTTCTAGCGATGATCTGCCAGCATCGCCGGTGCGGCGCTGGCACAGCCAGCACAGTGCCAGCGCGCTGCCAGCATCACCTTAAAACAGCAGCTCACCGCCCCTGCTGGCAGATCTTGATGGCGGCCTTTCACCGCCTCCTCCCCGTGGCCGGTCTGGCACACGGGGAGAGAAAAAGCCAGCATTGCTGGCACCACAAGAAGATCAAACTGGCCCGTTTTTAAGATTTTTCTGGCGTTTTGCTGGCACCAGCGTGGCGTCCTGTGGGGGTCGATTTCTGACCCCCTTTCAAGGAGGACGGCCGCAATGCACGACCCGTATTCCCTCCCACACCTCGCCGTCGATCCGGCTGGCGCCGTGTGGCCGTTGACCACCGTCCGGGACTGCTTCGCGCTGCTGGTGGCGGGCCCGTCTCCGCTGGCAGCGGACGGCCGCGCCTGCGCGGGCCTGCCGGACCGGATGATCCCGCTGGACGAGCTGCGGGACCGGCTGATGACCGCCGGCTGCCCGACAGCTACCCGCGACGCCGCCTGGTCGCAGGTGATCGGCCGTTCCCGCGCCGAGGGCGGGGCCTGGACGGTGGGCGCCGCGGGGATGGCGCTGCCCGCGCTGGCGGACGTCGCCGGCCGGCTGTGCGCGGTCAGCCCGGCCGACCCGCAGGATGTGCACGCGGAGGTTCTCGCCGGCTTCGTCGCCGCGCTGGCCACCGTCGACCTGCACCTCCCACGGATACCCGTTCGGCTGCGGTGGGCCGCCTACCGGGCAGGGCTGACGGTGGTGACCGCGGCGCTGGCGGCCCCCCAACCCGAGCCGGACCTGTTCGACGCCCGCGCGGGTGGGGACCCGTCGGCCTCCGGCAGTCCCGATCTGGTCCTGGCCAACGCGGTCACCCAGCACGTCCTGACCGCGACCGAGGCCGACCTGATCGCCACCACCCGACTCGGCGCCCTCGCCGTGGGCGCGTGGGCGGCGGACCACGCAATGAGCTCGTGGGCGGCCTACCGGCTGCGGACCCGGGCCGAATCGCGCCTCGCCGCCTACCTCACCGACCCAGCCGACACACCGCCGACGGACCGTCCGGACGAGCCCGCCGCAGCGTCCACACCGACCACATCCACCCGCCGGCGGTCACATTCCGTCACCGCCGGCAGGTCTGCGCGCCGTGCCGCGGCTGCGGGCGGGCGGGAGGTGCCGGCATGCGTGTGATCACGTGGCACCACACCGCCGACCCCCGGCCGGCGACTCCGGTCGCGGCGTCCCGTCGGGCACGGCGCCGCTGGGCGGTGATCGCCGCCGTGACCGTGGTCGCGGTGGTGGCGACCGCGACGTCCGCGGCCGCGGCGCCGGCCCACCCGGTGCTCGCGCTCGCTCCCGACGTCGGCACCGTCCTGACCAACATCCGCAACTGGATCATGGGGATTCTCGCCGGGTTGGGCACCGTGTTCCTGACCGTCGGTGGGGTCCGCTACCTGATGTCCGCCGGCGACCCCGGTGAGATCGGCAAGGCGAAAGACGCCTTCAAGAACGCCGCCTGGGGCTACGGCCTGGCCGCGCTCGCCCCCGTCGTCGTGGGGGTCCTCAAGGGCATCGTGGGGGCGTAGCAACCATGAACGCCGCTGCCCCACCCCACTCGGACCTCCCGGGCCGACCGACCGTCACGCTGCGCGCCGATCTCCCACCGCGTTCCCGCCGTCGCCGGGACGGGCGGCGACGGGGGCCGGCGCGGCGGGTTGCGTGGGCAGTGGCGTTCACCGTGGCGCTGCTGGTCGCGACCCCCGCGCTCGCCTGGGCGGCGCCTCCGCCGGCACCGGCCCCCGCCCCGGCGCCAGC
>NZ_CDWWEW010000451.1:0-3716 GCF_977966315.1 Frankia sp. CeRuru1 | reverse complement strand
CGGTACGACATCGCCCACGTTTAGTCACGCACAGCATACAATGCATTACTCATGGTGAAGGATGTAAAGGGCGACTGGAGGTCGAGGTCGGTGGTCCCCTCTCCTGCCCGGTCGCGCGTCCTGCTGGTGACGCACTACTTCCCCCCGGAGACCGGAGCTCCCCAGTCCCGGTTGTCGGAGACGGCACGCGCGTGGGCGGCGAACGGGCTCGACGTCACCGTACTCACCGGCATGCCGAACCACCCGACGGGCAAGATCCCTACCGCCTATCGCGGCGCCTGGCTGCGGACCGAGCGGGTCGACGGGTACCGCGTCGTGCGCACCTGGCTCTATGCCACTCCCAACGAGGGGATCACCCGCAAGACCCTCGGCCATCTGTCGTTCATGGTCACCAGCGTCCTGCTCGGCGGCCGGCCCGCCGGCCCGGCCGACGTGGTGGTGGTGTCCTCGCCGACCTTCTTTCCCCTCGGCTCGGCCTGGCTGCTCGCCAGGCTGCGAGGCGCCCGGCTGGTCGTGGAGGTCCGCGACCTGTGGCCGGCCATCTTCGAGCACCTCGGCGTCCTCACCGACCGGCGGGTCCTCGGCATTCTCGAACGCCTCGAACTCGCCGCCTACCGGGCCGCCGACGCCGTTGTCACGGTGACGGAGGGGTTCCGGGAAGACATCGTGCGGCGAGGCATCGCGCCGCACAAGGTGCACGTGATTCCCAACGGCGTGGACCTCCGCCGGTTCCACCCGACGACCGTGGCCTCGGCCGACATCCGGGCCCGGCTGAGCGCCACCGACGGCGACACCCTCGTGCTCTACCTCGGCGCCCACGGCATCTCGCACGGGCTGACCTCGATCGCCGACGCGGCCGCCCGGGTGACCGGCCGGCCGATCCGGTTCGCCTTCGTCGGTGAGGGGGCCGAGAAACGCAGGCTCGTCGGGCACGTCGAGCGCCTGGGACTGGCCAACACGGTGCTGCGCGACGGGGTTGCCCGCGAGGAGGTGCCCGCCGTCGTCGCGGCCGCCGACATCTGCGTCGTCCCGCTGCGGGACGTGCCGATGTTCGACACGTTCATCCCGTCGAAGATGTTCGAGTTCCTCGCCGCGGGCCGCCCGGTGATCGGGGCGGTCCGCGGCGAGGCAGCCCGGATCCTCCTTGCCGCCGGGCAGATGGTCGTGCCCCCCGAGGACCCGGCCGCGCTGGCGGAGGCGATCCTGGCCCTGGCGGCGGACCCGGACCGCCGGGAGCGGATGGCCCGCAGCGGGCGGGCCCACGTCGAGGCCCACTACGATCGCGACGACCTGGCCCGCCGGTACCAGACGCTACTGTTCGGCAACGCACCGTTCCCGGCGCCGCCCCCACCGACGACCCTTTCCCCACCGGTACCGGTGCAGGTACCTGCACCGGTACCTGCACCGGACGTGGTCGCATGAGGTTCCTCGTCACCGGTGGCACCGGTTTCCTCGGAAGCCGGGTGGTCGACCGGGCGCTCGCGGACGGACACCGGGTCGTCGGGCTGGCGCGCAGCGACGCGGCGGCGACAAAGCTGCGCCGACGCGGCGCGGGGACTGTGCGCGGTGACCTCGACGATCCGGCGACGCTGCTCCCGGCATTCCGCGAGGCGAACTGCGAGGCGCTGGTCAACATCGCCTCACTCGGGTTCGGCCATGCGGAGACGATCGTGACCGCCGCCCGTGCGGCCGGCATTCACCGGGCCGTCTTCCTTTCCACCACCGGGATCTTCACTACGCTCGATCCACCCTCGAAGCGGATCCGGGTAGCGGCCGAGGGGACCATCGCGGCGAGCGGGCTGGACTGGACGATCATCCGGCCGACGATGATCTACGGGGGTCCCGACGACCGGAACATGGCCCGGCTGCTGGCGCTGCTCCGGCGCGTTCCGGTGCTGCCGGTCCCCGGCGGGGGGCATCATCTGCAGCAGCCGGTGCACGTCGAGGACCTGGCCCGCACCGTGCTGCGCGCAGCGACGACCGCGGCGGCGATCGGACGCGCCTATGACGTCGCCGGGCCGGAGGCATTGACGTTCCGGCAGGTCGTGACCACGGCCGGCGCCACCGTCGGCCGACGGGTGATCTGCGTGCCCGTGCCGGTCCGCCCCGTCATCGCCGTGACCCGCGCCTACGAACGGCGGGTGTCCTCGCCAAGGTTGAAGGCCGAACAGATCGCCCGGCTCACCGAGGACAAGGCCTTCTCGATCGACGCGGCCCGCCGCGACCTGGACCATCGTCCGCGGCCATTCGCGGCCGGCATCGCGGCGCAGGCCGCCTCATCACCCGATCGGGTGACCCCCAGCCGCTCTCCCGACCGAACGGAGACCCGGATGTTCCAGATCGACCAGGCCACCCAACTGTTCCAGGACCTCCAACGGATCGCCAGGGTGGCTGGTCCCCCGACGGCGCTGCGCTTTGGTGCCGCCGTGGCCCGGCATGCTCCGACCATCCGCCGGGCGGGCAACCTGAATGCCGCTGACCGGGCAATGGCCGCCGGCGGCCACACCTACCGGCCGCTGCCCGGGGTGACGGTCATGTTGCCCGGCACCGCGTTCGGCGGCGCGCGCGAGATGTACTGCCGCGGCGTCTACCACGCCCTCCCCGGGTACGCGCCGGCGGCCGGCGAGGTCGTCGTCGACCTCGGCGCGAACCAGGGCCTGTTCTCGGTGCTCGCGGCGCGAGCGGGCGCCGAGGTGATTGCCGTCGAGGCGCAGCGCGGGTTCGCCCCCGCCTTCGTCAACCATGCCGCCGGCAACGGTGTATCGAGCCACATCCAACTGCTCCACGCCCTGGTCGGTCCGACCGCCGGCGTGTTCGCCGATCCGCGGGCCCGCCGGAACGCGACGCACTGGGACGGAGACGTCGACGTCCTCACCATGGCAGAGGTGTTCGATGCCGGCGGGGTCGACCAGGTCGACCTCGTCAAGCTGGACATCGAAGGCTCCGAGTTCGCCCTGTTCGACGAGCCCGGATGGCTGGACGCGGTTGGTCGGATCGTGATGGAGGTGCACACCGGGTTCGGCGATCCCCGCACGCTCGACGACCTGCTGGTCCGGCACGGCTTCGAGGTCACTCTGCTCGGTAACGACCTGGTGCCGACTGCCCATCTGGGCGACGCGGCGTCGGGCTACCTCTACGCCCGCCGGACCCGATCGACGACCCGGGCCATCCGCAGGCCCGCAGAGCCCGACGGTCGCCCGGTGCCGGTATCCGGCAGCCGCCCGTCATCCGAGCCCGGTTTCGTCGACGACCCCGCACCGCGGGGTGTCTCGGCGTGAGGCCGATGTCCAGCACCCGCCCGACCCTGGTCGACTGTGCCGGTGCCCGGATGGGCGGGGCGTTGCGGTTCCTGACCGAACTGGACGGTTACCTGAGCCTTCGGCCAGGCCTGCAGGTCCACCTGGTCGGCCGAGATCGCCGGATCGGACCGGGCTGGCTCGCCCGCCGGGAGCGGCCTGGGCGGTACGCGCGCGCGATCGCCCTCAACAACGTCGGCTTCCTCGCGACCCGCGGCGAACGATGGGTCCTGCTGCGCAACGTGCTGCACTTCCTGCCGGCGGAGGAGGCCCGACGGCTACCCGGCGGCCTGCCCGACGGCGTGGCCCGGACAGCACGTCTCGTGCGGCTGTTCGCCCGTCGTGCGGACGTGGTCGTCGTACCGACGACCACAATGGCGGACCGGGTTCTCACCATGCTTCCGAGCTTGTCCGCCAGGC
>NZ_CDWWEW010000450.1:0-3754 GCF_977966315.1 Frankia sp. CeRuru1 | reverse complement strand
GGACGGCGTCCTGCGGGCCTTCACCGAGCTCTGGCCGGAGGAAGCCGGGCGCACGGCCAGCGCGGTGCAACGCGCCCTGGCTCGCGGTGCGGACCTGCCCCTCGCCGGCGTGCCCGTCGCCGTCAAGGCAGGGGAGGGCGTCGACGCACCCGTGACCCAGAAGCTGATCGCGGCGGGAGCGGTCGCGATCGGAACGACCGCGGTACCGGTGCGGGCCGCGCACGTCTGGCAGACCTGGGGCCACACCAGCCGTGGCCCGACCGTCAACCCGTGGCGGGTCGACCGCGTCCCGGGCGGATCGTCGGCCGGCTCGGCCGCGGCGGTGGCGGCGGGGATCGTCCCGCTCGCCACGGCCAGCGACGGCGCCGGCTCCACCCGCCTCCCGGCGGCCTGGTGTGGAGTGGTCGGCCTCAAACCCACGAACGGACGGCTGCCTACCCGGGACCCGGCCGGGTTCACCGTGCCCGGTCCGATCACCCGGACGGTCGCGGACGCCCAGGCCTGGCTGGAGGTGGTCCTCGGCGACCCCGGGTCGCGCCCCGCGGCCGGCCCGCGCGGCGCGGATCGCGTGCCGGGTGCCGCCTGGTCAGCGACGCTCGGATTCGCCACCCCCGAGCCGGAGGTGGTGGCGGTCAGCCGCGCCGCCGCCGAGCGTCTCGTCCGCGCCGGTGCGCTGACCTGGCGTGCGGTCCCCGTCGAGCTGGAGGATCCGGAGGAGGCGTGGACGGCGCTGCGGGCGGCCACCACGACCACCACGACCACCACGGCCACTGCCCCGGTGGACCGCGGCCGCCGTGACCGGAGCAGCGCGGCGTCGCGGGAGGACAACGACGCCCGGCTCGCGGCCATCCTGGCCCGGGTCGATCTGATCATCACGCCCACCACGCCGAACCGGCCGCATCCGCACAGCGGCCCCGGCCAGACCCGGAGTGTGAGCCTCACCTGGGCGTTCAACCTCAGCGGCCACCCCGCGGTGAGCGTCCCCGCCGGATTCACCGACGACGGCTGCCCGGTTGGCCTCCAGATCGTCGGCCGGCACGGGGACGAGGCCCGGCTCCTGGGAATCGCGGCCGCCCTCGAACGCCTCGCCCCCTGGCCCGCATGGACCGACCGTCGCGCCGGATCTTAGGCGGACCGGCGGGCCGAGGCGATGAGATGGATGCCGATGGACTCACCCTCACGCTCGGCGGAGAGTTCCACCTCCGTGCGTACCAGGGTGGGGAAGCACGAGACGTCCTCGGCGACCGCACGCTTGACCGCCTCTGCGGAGAGCACGGTGCGCGGGCGGATCCAGTCCACGTCGAGCCCTGCGCTGGTCAGCAGCGCCCGAAGTTCCTCAGGCCAGAAACACCGGGTGATCGTTCCGTCTTCCGCCGGCACGAGCACCACGTCCGCCCGCGGGACGTCGGACAGTTCCGCCCAGCGGTGCTGTTCGGCGAGCCGGGCGAGCCCGAGCAGCAGGGAGTCGACGCAGAGCAGCAGCTGGCCGCCCGGCCGCAGCATCCGGTGGATCTCCTCCAGGATGGTCTCGGTGGCGAGGCAGAACGACAGCGCCCGAGCCTCGGCGAGGACGGCGTCGAAGGAACCGGGAGCGAACCAGTCCAGCGAGCGGGCGTCTCCCACCACCGGCAGAAGCGTCCCGGGACCGCTCCCCGGATCGGGCGGCAGGGCGCTGGTGACCACCCGGACGACCTGATGGCCGGTGCTCACCATCTGGCGGGCGAAGCGGGCCCGCGGGCCGGAGACGTCGAGCACCCGCGCGGGCCGGGACGGCAGCCATTCGCGGAGCTGGACCGCCGCGACCTCTTCGTAGAACGCCCAGTATGGGTCGTCACTGTTGGCTGGAGCCTCGCAGACCAGGGTGTTCGCTCGCCCGCGAGACGGACCCGGATCGGCGTCGAGGCCAGGCGGCATGAAACGTTCCTACCCTTCGAGGGGCGATGATGCGAGGTAAGTCACACACTCAAGGCGGAAGTCTGACAGATTCCAGGCTCGACCACGTCGTGTCCTTCCCCGTTCGCGCGGATAGATGCGCGCCGGATTCGCCGTCCACCGCCGCCGGCCCCGGGCAGGTCCCGGGTGATGGAGCGCCCACAGCTGTGGACGGCGGGCGGCTGCTGGTGGCTCCCGGCACGACGGAGTCGACGGTGCTCTTCCTGCACGGAGCCGGGACTGGCACGGACACGCCGCTTTTCGTACAACTTGCGGCATATCTCACCTCTGTCGGGGTGCAGGTGGCGCGGCTGGAGATGCCGTACCGCGTCGCCGGACGGCGGGCGCCGGACCGGCCGGCCCGGCTCGACGCGGTCGCGATCGCCGCGGTCGGGGCGCTGGGCCCACCGCGCCTGTTGGCCTTCGCCGGCGCCTCGATGGGATCGCGGGTAGCCGTGCGGGTCGCGGCCGGGCTCGAGGCGTGCGGCGTGCTCGCCCTCGGCTTCCCGCTCCAGCCACCGGGAACCACACCGGCAGGCAGAACCAGGCCGTCGAGGCAGGACGAACTTGACGGCGCGGGCGTCCCGGTGCTCGTCGTCCAGGGCGAGCGGGACTCCTTCGGGCGACCGGTGCCCGATCCGGAGCTCGGCCGCGAGGTCCATCTCGTCGCGGGAGCCGACCACTCCTTCCGGACCCGCCGACAGGATGTGCGTCCGCCCGGCGAGGCCGTGGCCGAAGCGGCCCGGGCCGGCGCATTCTGGCTGCGGGGCCGGCTGCGGGAATCATCCGCGGGCTGACCCGGTTGTGCGGGCAGTCAGCCGACAGTTAACCGGCAGCCCGACGACGTCGTGGAGGCTTCATGACTCCTGGGAGCAGCACCGGCCGGCGGTCCGCGCAGTCGCGGACCGCCGCCGCCTGGCCTTTGCCGAGCGTCGCGCCGATGCGCGCCCCGGCTTTGGCCGGGGTATCGTCCGCTCTGGAAGGACGGTCGCATGTCGCCCGGTCAGGTGTGGTGGACGCGGGGCGGGCCGCCGGGGAGCATGACGGTGAGGAAGTGATCCTGGTCGACGAGACCACCGAGGAGCGAGGCGCCCGTTTCGAGCAGGACGCCCTTCCCTACCTCGACCAGTTGTATGCGGCAGCCCTGCGCATGACCCGTAATCCCGCCGACGCGGAGGATCTCGTGCAGGAGACCTTCGTCAAGGCGTTCGCGGCCTTCCACCAGTTTCAGGCGGGCACGAATCTTAAGGCCTGGCTCTACCGGATTCTGACGAACACGTTCATCAACACGTACCGCAAGCGGCAGCGCCAGCCGCTGCAGAGCCCCACGGAACAGGTGGAGGACTGGCAGCTCGCCGAGGCGGGGTCGCATACGTCCAGCGGGCTCAAGAGCGCGGAGACCGAGGCGTTGGAACACCTGCCGGACAGCGACATCAAGGACGCCCTGCAGGCACTGCCCGAGGACTTCCGCATGGCGGTGTACCTCGCCGACGTCGAGGGCTTCGCCTACAAGGAGATCGCGGAGATCATGGGTACGCCGATCGGGACCGTGATGTCCCGGTTGCACCGCGGTCGCCGGGGTCTGCGGAAGTCCTTGGAGAAGTATGCCTTGGACCGTGGGCTCGTGGCGGCCGGTTCCGCCGATGGCGAGGGCGGTGCGTCGTGAGCTGCGGCGGTCCACACGAGATCGATTGCCGGAAAGTACTCGACGCGGTCTTTCTGTATCTCGACGGTGAGTGTGAGGGCGGGCAGCAGAATCTGATTCGGGCCCACCTTGACGAATGCTCTCCCTGCCTGCGCGAGTTCGGGGTGGAGCACGAGG
>NZ_CDWWEW010000449.1:0-3782 GCF_977966315.1 Frankia sp. CeRuru1 | reverse complement strand
GGGCCGTGGGGTGGACCCGGGCGCGTACCTGGATCGACGGCTTCGCGTCGATGGAGATCACCCGGTCGTGCGGGTTGAGTCGTTCGCCCTGGTAGAAGCCCTGATAGAGGTCGAGGACCACGGTCGCCTGCGCGGCGAAGCCCGGATCCCGGGGGAAGATCCACGACTGGTAGCGCCAGGGTTTGACGGGATGCTCGGCGAGGATCCGCCGCACGCTGGAGGCCGAGACCGGCCCGGTCAGGCCGCGCCGTTCAAGCTCGGCGGCCAGTTCCGGGCAGCTCCACCGGGCCAGCGGCACCGCGGTCTCGGCGGGCAGCTGGCAGGCCAGCGCGACGACCTCGGCGCGTTCGAGCTCGCTGATCCGCCGCGGCCGGCCGGTCCGGGGCAGACCGGCCAGCCCTTCGAGGCCGTGCTCGGCGAACCGGCCGCGCCACAGCCGGACGGTGTCCACGGCCACCCCGAGGCGCCTGGCGATCCGGGCGTTCGGCCAGCCCCGGGCCGCGTACAGCACGATCGCGGCCCGCTGCCGGTCTCGGTAGGGCGTCCTGTGCCCGTCGGCGCGTTTCTTCAGCCGGACCCGCACGCTCGCGGCCAGCACGACGGGCACCGCGCACGGTAACGGCATCACACACTCCGGGGCAGGGGCAGGCGCGCAAGCCGATGATCGTAGCGACCGGGCCCGCCGGTGCGGCAGACTGGCGGGCCATGGCGGCGATCCCGGAGTCCACGAAAACCTCGATCCGGCTCCGGCTGCTCCTGCATGCCAAGGAACACTGGCCCCAGCTCGCCCGGACCGAAGTCACCTACCGCGGCGCGTTCGCCTACGTCGCCGGGGTGCCCACCGACGGGGACGAGATCCCGCTGTGCCGGCTGCGCTACGGCGGGTCAGCGCACTCGTTCGGCTTCGCGATCTACTCTGCCGCGCACGAACGCTATCAGGAAGCCACCCTGCTCACCGGCCACACCACCGGCACCCCCCAGGACGCCCTCGACACCGCCTGCACCGTCCACCTCGCGGCCGAGAGCGAGTAGCCACCGGGAGCCACCGGGAGCCACCGGACCAGGCAATCATCGACCCCCGAGGAACTTCCAGCCCTAACCACTTAGCGTGACTAAGCGTGCCCAACTGAAGGACTCTGCTGCTTAATTCGGATGGGTGTCGTGGGTGCGGCATGATCTCCTGTGCGGTCCGGGTCGCCTCGCGGGCCGCGGGAGGTGGGGCACATGTCGTTGCAGCCGAAGGGGCTGCCCGAGATCCCGGCGCGGACCGTGGCGGTCGCGCGGGCGGCGTTCCCGCGGGGGACGGTGGCGATGCGGCTACGGGACCGCCTCGCGGAGGTGTTCGTCGATGAGCCGTTCACCGCCGCGTTCGGTCGCCGCGGTGCGCCGGGTCTGCCACCGGCGGTGCTGTCGCTGGTCACGGTGCTGCAGTTCACCGAGAACCTGACCGACCGCCAGGCCGCGGCGATGGCGGTCCGTGCGATCGACTGGAAATATGCGCTCGGCGCGGAACTGACCGATACCGGCTTCGATGCGACCGTGCTGTCCCGGTCCCGGGCCCGGCTGGCCGACCACGGCCTGGAACGGGTGGTCTTCGACCGGTTCGTGGAGGCCTGCCGTGAGCGGGGCCTGATCGGCGCCGGTGGCAGAGCGCGCACCGATTCCACCCATGTGATCAGCGCGGTCCGGGACCTGAACCGGACCGAACTCGCCGGGGAGAGCGTGCGGGCGGCGTTGGAGGCCCTCGCGGTGGTGTTCTGCCAGGACGCGCTCGCACTGTGCCGGGCGGTCGCCGCACCCACCGCTCCCGGCTGGCTGAGCGAGATCCCCGCGGTGGCGTTCCTGCGGCAGATGCTGGTGCAGACCTACTACCTGTCCACCGATCCCCGGGGACGGGAGGTGATCGTGAAGCGGGACGCCGACAAGCAGGGCGTCCCGCCTGGACATCGTCGCTTGGCTTCCCCCTACGACCCGGATGCGCGGTGGGCGGCCAAGGGCGACGACCTGTTCTGGTACGGCTACAAGGTCCACCTCACCGAAACCTGCGACCCTCCCACCCAGGGTCGAGTAGCCGGGAGGGGTTTCACCTCCCGGCTCTCGCAGAACCGTGCGTGACGGTCTCCCGTCACACGGCTCCTGCCATCCTGGTCACCGGAAGGTCGGGACCCACCGCCAGTGCGCGAACAGGCCCGGGGAGCCCGTGACTGCTCGTTGCCAGGCGGCGGATGCCTTCCTCACGGGTCGCAGCCGCTTGTACTTCTTGCGGATCCAACGCACCAGGTAGGAGTTGATGCGCGTGAAGAGAACGGACAGCGCGGAGCGGTAGAACGCCCCGTAGTACGCCATCCAACCCCGGACGACCGGGTTGATCGTCCGGGCGAGGTCGGCGAGCGTGACGTCGCTGCGGCGGTGCAGGCGCCAGCGGCGGACCTGCCGGCCGAGCGTGGTCAGGGCCTGCCTGCTGATCGCGGGCTGGAACGAGGCGAAGAGGGGTCTTCGAAGTTAACCGGGGGTGGGCGTGAGACCCCAACCAGTTTGGTAACTGTGCGTAATGTTGGCTTGACGTGGCCTGCTGTGACCTGATGTGGCATGCCTCGTGTCGTGACATGAATCGCCCGCAACCCCTGGCGATCTTGGTTGTTCCTGACGCAACCGAGAGGCCACGGAGCTACGGGCTTGGACGATCATACGAATGACGCGACGCGGTTGCTCGACATCGATGGTCTGACGGTGTCGCGCGTCGAGATGCTCGCGGACAGGACACGGCAGGTGTGGCTTGCGACCGCGGACGAGACGGCGCGGGCGTGCCCGGGTTGCGGGGTGTTCACGCGCAGGGTCAAGGGCGTCGTGACCACTCGGCCGCGTGACCTGCGCTACGGCCCGTCCCCCCTGCGACTGGTGTGGGTTAAACGCCGCTGGTACTGCCAGGAGCCACCGTGCGCGAAGCGGTCGTTCACCGAGTCGCTGCCGGCGGTGCCGGCGCGGGCACGGTTGACGACCCGGCTACGCGAGCAGGCCGGCCGGCTCGTGGTCGACGGGATCCACGCGACGGTGGTAGCCAGCGCGCGGCACCTTGCGCTGTCCTGGCCGACGGTCATGGACGCGGCGCGCGACGTGGCCGCGCCGTTGACCGACACCGCCTCACCGCCGGTGGACATGCTCGGGATCGACGAGACCCGCCGAGGCCGGCCGCGCTGGCGGCCCGCGGACCCCGTTCCCACACCGGCGTCCCCCGAACCCGCTGGCGGCGGCCCCGCCGAGACCGTCGAGCCCGACCCGGCGGGTGGCGAGCCGGCGAAGGCCCGGGTGCTCGCCGACCGGTGGCATGTCGGATTCACCGACCTGGCCGGCGGGCAGGGCATGCTCGGCCAGGTCGAGGGCCGCACCGCCGACGACGTCGCGTACTGGCTGGCCAGCCAGACACCGTCCTGGCGCGACCGGATCACCCACGTGGCGATCGACATGTGCACGGTGTTCGTCGCCGCGGTCCGCCGCTACCTGCCGGGCGCCACCCTGGTCGTCGACCACTTCCACGTCGTGAAACTCGCGCACGACGCCGTCACAGAGGCCCGCCGCCGGGTCACCACCCAGCTACGGGGCCGCCGCGGCCGCGACACCGACCCCGAATGGAAGATCCGTAACCTGCTGACCCGCAACCGCGAGAACCTCACCGACCGCCAGCTGACGAAACCGTGGAACACCCTCGTCGACCTCGGCGAACCCGGCCAGACGATCCTGACCGCCTGGATCGCCAAGGAAGAACTACGCGCGCTGCTCACGCT
>NZ_CDWWEW010000448.1:3256-3832 GCF_977966315.1 Frankia sp. CeRuru1 | reverse complement strand
CTTCGGCCCTCGTCATGATCGCGGGCTCGTCGACATGACTCCGGCCGAGGTCCGGGCGGTCGTGGACACCTGGGCGGCGCAGGAGGAGGAACTCTCCCGCACCTGGCGCTGGGTGCAGGTCTTCGAGAACCGCGGCACCGCGATGGGCGCGTCGAACCCGCACCCCCACGGTCAGATCTGGGCCTGCGACGTGTTGCCCGACGAGCCGGCCGCCGAGGACGCGCGGCAGCGGGAGCACTTCGCCCGGTCTGGCAGCTCTCTGCTGATGGACTACGCCGAGATCGAGACGGCGGCGGGGGAGCGGGTGATCCTGGCGGAGGAGCACTGGCTCGTCGTCGTGCCGTTCTGGGCGCTGTGGCCGTTCGAGACCCTGCTCCTGCCCCGGCATCCGGTCGACCGCCTCGCCGCGCTCTCCGATGACCAGCGGGACGGGTTGTCCCGCCTGCTCGGCCGCCTCCTCACCGGCTACGACGCCCTGTTCGACCATCCCTTCCCGTTCTCGATGGGCTGGCACGGGGCGCCCGGGCCGCATCCCGCGCCCGGACCCCGGCCGGGGCCGGGCGCCCCGTGCCAGCC